>NZ_JAAHFV010000531.1:0-3171 GCF_010672755.1 Moorena sp. SIO1F2 | reverse complement strand
AAACTTTTTTCAGAAACTTAAGCAATACAGGGCAATAGCAACTCGCTATGATAAAACTGCTCGTAATTTTTTGGGAGCCATTCATCTCGCCGCTTCTGTCATCTGGCTTAACTGACGACATGCCCTAGAAGGGTGCATATGATGATTATCCGTCAAGATTCGGTTAGTTTGTGGATTAACTCCTGGGAGCTGTTGAGATCCATCTATAAACCTCGATTAAGGAGTTGCCCAAGCTACCCTAACTACCCAAGGGCCTAAGTGGTGATTGATGCCTAGTTTAGTGAGGCCTATTGGTTAAACCTAGTTAAACCGATGTTGATGAGAGGGTGAGCGAGGAAATTTCCCCAATACCGCTGTCCAATGGGAGCAGTTTGTGCTGATTTGAGACAAGAGAGAGAGCACCTAGAGCTTTTAAAAAAGCTCTCCATAACCGATCAGCCTATTCAGAATTGGTAAAAAGCTAACTGACCCAACCACATCGGGTAGAGCTAAGAGCACTTTCGAACAATTTCAAACAATTCTCTTTCTGACAACAGGTAGAGCTATGTCTAACCTACTGTCAGATTAGAGTCCTGTGCGTTTTTTTTTCGTAAAGTGCGGCATAAAAAATGTGGACTCAAGCAGATAAGTAACTGGTGATTCAGAAAGCTTAGGTTCTAGTTAGGTTACCAACCAACCCAAGCTCAAGAGGGTTTACCTAACTCTTGCTGGTGTTATAGAGTAGATTATGCCCAAAGACGGGTAATGCTCATCCTCAGCATTGGTTTCGGTGCTAGCTGTTAAGAAGTATCCAAACAGGTACTGCCAATGCCTGAACTTGTTTCCCACAATGGAGCAAAAGGGGGTTAAAGTGATGCTGTCAAAGGTACCAGAACAAAGTTGGCACCGAGTCCGTTGGCTGCTAGTGATTAGTTGGCTAATATTAATTTTATCGTTGTTTTATGACCCGATCTCACACAATTTAACTGATCCTGATCATCTATTCAGCCTATTTCGGGATCCCATGCTCACCCGAGACCCATGTGTTCAAGTCCAGGGAGTATGCCTAGATGAAAAACCCTATGCCCTGGGAGCGCGATTGTTTTGGGGCATGATCGTGCCTAGCGCCATCATGATTGTCTTGGTATTCGGTCATGAGACTTGGCGACGCATTTGCCCACTTTACTTTCTATCCCAAATTCCCAGAGCCTTGGGATTACAGCCAAAGCGGGATATCAGCAAAAATTATTGGCTGGTTCGGAACCATTTATATGTGCAGTTTGCCATTTTATTTATCGGGTTGAACTGCCGGATTCTATTTTGTAACTCTGAGCGCTTGGTTCTGGGTTTGTTTCTGAGCTTGACTATCGTATCCGCCATGATGATGGTATTCCTTTATGGTGGCAGAAGTTGGTGTCATTATGTCTGTCCATTTGGCATCGTTCAGATGGTATTTATTGGACCACGGGGATTGTTTGGCACTGAAGCTCACAACGCACCGCCAAAAACTATTACCCAGTCCATGTGCCGCACGGTAGACCAAACCACAGGTATTGAAAAAAGTGCTTGTATCAGTTGTAAGTCCCCTTGTATGGATATCGATTCCGAAAAAGCCTACTGGCAACAACTGACTAAGCCTGGTCGGAAATTAGTCCAATACGGTTATTTAGGCCTGGTGATTGGCTATTTCGTCTACTCCTGGTTGTATGCAGGAAACTTCGATTATTACATGTCTGGGGCTTGGGCCTATCAAGAAAATCAGTTAGGTTCCCTTTTCAAGCCAGGGTTTTACATCATGAATCACCCGATTGGGATTCCTAAACTGGTGGCAACTCCTCTTACCTTCGTTGTCTTCGTTGCCCTCAGTTGTGTAATTTGTACCAAGCTAGAGAAGCTATACAAAGCTGCTCTGTGGCGAAAAAACAAATCTATCACTCACGAGCAGGTATTGCACCGAGTCTTTTCCATTTGTACCTTTATTGCCTTTAACTTCTTCTTCATCTATGGGGGTCGTCCCGAAATTAATCGCTTCCCTGTCCTAGTGCAATTCCTGTTTCAGAGTGTAGTGATTCTGGTGAGTAGCTTATGGCTTTATCGAACTTGGGGTCGTAGTTCCCACCAATATACCCAGGAGAGTTTGGCAGACAAGTTGCGCCGTCAACTGAAGAAGCTACCCCTGGACTTCTCGGAATTTCTGGAAGGTCGTTCCGTGGATGAACTCAAACCTGAGGAATTACACATCCTGGCTAAAACCCTACCTGGTGCTAACCAACAATACCGCTTGGGGGTATACAAAGGGGTGTTAAGAGAAGCGATCCAAGCTGGACATGTCAATTCCGCTAGTAGTCTCGAGGTTCTGCAGCAGATCCGGGATGAACTGGGTATCAAGGATCAGCAACATTATCAGGTTTTAGAAGAACTTGGTAAGGAGCAAGAAAACTTACCGATCTTGTATCCCCACTATCGACGAGACCCCTATCAGGTACTGAGCACCATCAAAGAGCACCAGAAGACTAGTACTTCTAACCAACGCACTATCCTCAGGGAATCCCGCCAGCAGAATCGTTCTGATCAGCGCACCAAGCTGCTAAAAGACCGCAAAGATGACAACAATCAACTAGGTGATCATGACTAGTCCAAGGTGTTCCTAGATAGTACATTCAACAGGGTGATACGAGGAGGAACAAGAAGATTATTTTTCATAAAAAGAAAAAAAAGGCTGATAATTATATAGCCACTGGTAAAACACTTATAAAACACTTACTTACTAGTGGCTCAGGCCGAGGGTACTACCGATCAAGACAAGTTGAGATGAATTGTGAACTCAAAATAGAGAATCCCTTCATAAATTTCAGCAATTGACGCAATTGACCCAATATTTCGGTAATTTGGAGTGATACAAAACATGCTTACGACTACAATCATCAACTACCAAACTAACGAGTTACAGGAAAAAACCCTGAAACCGGAAACTGCAATTCAAGGTGAGTATCTGATTGGCCGCCACCCGAGTTGTGACCTAGTCTTGGATAGTCCTGTCGTAAGTCGTGTACACGGCAGAATTGTATGCCTTGGGGGACAGTGTTTCTTTACTGACCTCGGTAGCACAGATGGCTCTCGGATCAATAATGAGGAGGTAGATGTTAACCAAAACTGGCTCCTGAAGGAAGATGACATCATCCGCATCGGTGA
>NZ_JAAHFV010000530.1:0-3186 GCF_010672755.1 Moorena sp. SIO1F2 | reverse complement strand
GTTTAGGAATATAGGCTCTAGGTTGTGATTATCTTTTGAAAGAATTATAAAGAATTATATAGAGATCCGTGTAGGAATTAATTGTGATAATTTTTGAGGCCATATTCCCTACTCCCTACTCCCTACTCCCTACTCCCTACTCCCTACTCCCTACTCCCTAATTTATACTCCCTAATTTCTAAATTTCTTACCGACTTTTTTACTTTTGGGTAATAATATCAAAATATGAAGCCGTTTAGTTGGAAAGCGTCAACCATACCTAGCATTCAGGAGAGATGATCTAAATGAAAACTCCCATTAAATTGCTAACAGGTATTCTGGGATTAAGTGCTCTGATCAGTTTCCCGGCAATAGCGCAAGAAAAAACAGAAAACTCAGTTAAAGATCCTGTCAATGGTGCAACTGAGTCTATGGTAGAAAGCGCCCCCGATTCCTTGAGCAAACCCCTTCAAGAGGGTGAAAAGGGAGAAATGCCAGCTACCACTGACACTGAATCTACAGCCAGTAACCTAGTAGAGCAAGCTGCGAGCAATGATCAATTCCAAACCCTTGTCAAAGCAATTGAGGCAGCGGGCTTAACGGAAACCTTGGCTGGTGTTGGCCCCTACACTGTTTTTGCTCCCACCGATGACGCTTTTGCTGCACTGCCAGCAAATACCTTAGACAGTCTACTACAACCAGAAAACAAAGAGGTACTGGTAAAGCTGCTAAAGTATCATGTTGTAAGTGGTGTAGTTCCTAGCAGTGAAATCCAGTCGGGAGACATTATCACTATGGCTGGAAAAGCGGTGACAGTACACGTGGGTGAAGACGGTAATGTTAATGTCAACAATGCCCAGGTAACTCAAGCAGATATTGAAGCCACTAACGGCATTATGCATGTTGTTAACCATGTAATTTTGCCCTCAAGATCTCATGCTCAATCGGAACCAAAACCAACAGGAGTCAGGCCAAATTAAGATTTAGAAAATTCAGCTCAATAAGTTTGGTGTTTTTGGGAATTATATCCCGTCCGTTTGACTACTTATTATTCAGGTTTTTTCGGAAATTTAATAGTGTCAATGTTCACTGAATACTTAACACTTAACACGTCGCGGTTTACCTGAATACGAAGTGATTAACCGGACTCGATTGGAGTAAATACAAGGAGAGAACAAGGAGAAATTAAAGATGAATAAGTTGATGCCAATTTTACTAGGTGGAGTGATTCTGTTTGGTGCTGCTGCTTGCGATGAAGCTAAAACAAGTGATGAACCCTCCTACTCTATAGATCAAAACGATGAAGAACTAGTCTCCTTACGGTCTGAAGGAAACCAAGGGGATGCCATGGTTCAAGAAACCCGAAAGGAAATCGAGGTAAATTTTGGAACTACTCAAGAGCCAAATCAAGCCTTGGGTAATTTAGAAAACCTTGATGAAGATGACCAACTAGCCAGTTTAGTACTTAATAATTTAGAAACCAAGCTCCCCAATACCCAGTTGGAAGTTGAAGCGGCAGAGGGAATGGTAACTATCTCAGGAAAAGTATCGTCTGATGATCAATTGAGTCAGATTGCACCTTTGGCAATCCAGGTTGAAGGTGTTCAGAGCGTGGATGTTCAAGCTACTGTCAAAGAGCCAAACAGCTGATCGCTTATCTGGTCAAGTACCAATCCTTTGTTGCCAATGTTACCTAATTGATGTAATTATCTAATCCATAGAGAGGAGTTAGTCGCCTATTGCTTTTGCCATAGTGGTAGGCGACTTTTGTTGTTGAGTGTCTCTCGGCTTTAATTCATGGTGTAGCAATCCGATTTGAGTTGCGGTTCACCGGAAGAGCAGGAAAATGGGGAAGATGGTTAAAAGGAGAAAGAGGGGCAGGAGGGGAAAGATGGTTAGGTGCGCTCTTACTTGGCGAATTAAATTCGCCACGGGTCGCACCTGAAGAATAGTATCCATTATTGTCAATAAATTAATTACCATGGCTATACATAGCAATTGATTCTGATTGCAGCAAGGGTAAGAATACTGATAAACAGATTAAGATAGGGTTGGATTATCGGTGCATCGGTGTCTATAGCAATCTTGTATGATTCCTCAACAGTGACAGTTCGCAACTCAAATTAACGAACTAGGGAAGTATTGTTCACCTAGGAATTAGGATTGCTATATCCGTATGGTGCTCAAGGGGGATAGGATTGTTGAGAAAGTCCCCAAATTCCCCGATCAGGTGCAACTTAGTATGATCATCAAGTCAATCCCTGTTGAAACCATAACCGCCCAGCAGATCATTGATACCTGTCTTCGCATGAACAGTCTTGGTATCAATCAAGGTACCAGTGGTAATGTGAGTGTCAGGGTTAGAGACAGTATCGGTGAGGCAATAGCAATAACCCCCAGTGGACTAGACTACGAAGACCTAACTCCTGATAAAATCTGCAAAATTTACTTCGGCAAAGACAAACAACCTGTTTTTGCTGATAATAATCGTTATTTACCCAGCAGTGAATGGCGATTTCACTATGACATACTGTTGAATCGAGCTGATGTCAATGCTATTGTTCATACTCATAGCATCCATGCTACAGCACTGGCTTGTATGGGTATACCCATACCCAGCTTTCATTATATGGTTGCTAGGATAGGTGGGAGCAGTATAAAGGTAGCTGATTATGCTACCTTTGGCACTCAAGAACTTAGCAACAACGCCCTAAAAGCACTGGGCAATTCATTTGCCTGTTTGTTAAAAAATCATGGTATGATTGCCTGTGGAAAAGATCTAAGGCACGCTCTGAAAGTCGCACAAGAGCTAGAAACCTTGGCTCAAATCTATATCAAAATCATCAGCGTTAACAAAATTTATGGAGAACCTCAATTATTGAGTGAGGAAGAAATGCAGATAGTTATAGAAAAGTTTAAAACCTATGGAGTTCAACCCAATATTGGTAATGGGTGATTGGATAGTAATATTTTATAGCATTTATCAAATAATCAAATAGCTTAGGTACACAAGTTTTGGATTTTAGGGAATAGGGAATAGGGAACAGGGAACAGGTAAAAAATAGGTGTGTACAACCTCATTAATATTAGGCGATTGAGCAAATTAATAGTTTGGTGACGAAATCTTACGGAAGTTAAAGCATCAGCCCCTTCCAAAAGCACAAAGTAACTAGTTACCAAACGATAATTATCTTGCTCCAACCTCAG
>NZ_JAAHFV010000053.1:0-26524 GCF_010672755.1 Moorena sp. SIO1F2 | reverse complement strand
CCCGTTATCGCTAACAACGGTATGGTTTCCTCTCAAGAACGCTATGCCTCAGAAGCTGGTTTAGCCGTTTTAAAAGAAGGTGGCAATGCTGTTGATGCTGCGGTAACCATTGGGTTTACCCTAGCGGTAACCTTACCGCGAGCTGGGAATCTCGGTGGCGGTGGCTTTATGCTCTTACATCTGGCCAAGGATAACCAAACCATTGCTATTGATTATCGGGAGAAAGCACCAATCGCTGCTACTCGTGATATGTTCCTGGATAATAATGGTGAGGTTGACCCAGAAAAGTCTCGATACAGTTATTTATCTGTAGGTGTTCCTGGTACCGTAGCTGGGTTAACCATGGCACTGGAAAAATACGGCACTATTTCCTTAGAACGGGCATTACAACCAGCTATTAAATTAGCAGAAAAAGGGTTCCCAGTTTCTGAAGATTTGTTCCGCTCTCTGAGATACTCTCAGCAGCGAATGCAGGCTTCTGAGGCGAGTATGGCTATTTTTTATAAGCCAGGGGGCGTGCCTTATCAGGTAGGGGAAATCTTGATACAAAAGGATTTAGCCCGTAGTTTAAAGCTGATTGCTAAATATGGGGCTAAAGCCTTTTATGAAGGTGCGATCGCATCGGCTATCGTAGCAGATATGGAAGCCAATGGTGGTCTGATTACCAAAGAGGATTTAGCGACCTATAAACCCGTGATTCGAGAGCCGATTCGGGGCACTTATCGGGGCTATGAGATTTATTCTATGCCACCTCCAAGTTCTGGAGGTATCCATCTGGTGCAGATGTTGAATACCTTAGAAGCATTTCCGATTCGGAAACTGGGACATAATACTGCCCAAACCATTCATTTAATGACGGAAAGTATGAAGTTAGCTTATGCTGACCGTTCTAAGTTTTTAGGAGATCCTGACTTTGTGCCCGTTCCGATTGCTGAATTAACCTCTAAAACCTATGGTGAAAGCATCCGTCAACGGATTAATCCCTATCAAGCAACTCCCAGTTCAGAAATTGCCCCTGGTAATCCTACTCAACGGGTAGAAAGCAATGATACCACCCATTATTCAGTGATGGATAAGTATGGCAATGCTGTTGCTAATACCTATACTTTAAACTTCAGCTATGGCAGTAAAATTACAGTACCGGGAACGGGTATTCTCCTCAACAATGAAATGGATGATTTTTCAGCTAAGCCAGGAGTCCCTAATGCTTTTGGGTTAACTGGAGCAGAATTCAATGCTATAGCACCGGAAAAAAGAATGCTGAGTTCTATGACCCCAACAATTGTGCTCAAAGATGGTAACCCTTATCTAGTCACTGGCAGTCCCGGGGGGAGTAGGATTATTACCACCGTTTTGCAATTGATTATGAATGTAATTGATCACCAGCTCAATATTGCTACAGCTACTAATGCCATTCGGGTACATCATCAATGGTTACCGGATCAACTTTTTATAGAACAGGGTTTGAATGGTGATACAATCCAGTTATTGAAGTATAAAGGATATAAGATTTCGGTGGCTAATGCTATGGGGAGTACCCAGAGTATTATGTACATTAACAATTCATTTGAAGGTGCATCTGATCCTCGCCGACCTGGTGCCTTAACCTTAGGTTATTAACATAGCATTTACTTTAGCAATCCGTGTAGGAATTGTGGGAGTTTTGGATCGTAAATTCCCTACTCCCGTCTTGATGCAAAGCGCGAGTGGGGGAAACCACGCCAGTTGCTCATGGGGGGAACCCCCGCATGAAGGCACTGGCTCCCCAAGACCGCGCTGCATCGCTACTCCCTACTCCCTACTCCCTACTCCCTACTCCCTATTCCCTATTCCCTATTCCCTGTTCCCTTTGCTATTACATGCCTCCACCTGAGCCTAAGAATAAATGCCTAGATTGCTTAGGGATGAAATTGGAAGGAACGCTGATTCCGCCAAATAAACAAAAACGTAAGTTTTGGCAAAAACCCTCTAAAATCCCGCAGATTCATTTATACCTAACCATCCAATTTAAGCAACAGTGGGAACAGTTGCTCGAAGGTCGTGTTAAATTTGGACTCAAAGGTGGAGTACTGCGTCTTCATCTCCAAAATGGTAATATCCCCTATGAATTCCGTGACCTTGGTGGTTATCTTCAACTGGTAACAGTAGGTAATCAACAGTCATCATGGCCTAGTTGTGATATCAACCAGCGTCCAACAGATCCTAATGGCAACAGGGAAAAAGGGGGAGGTGTTGTTACTCCAGAAGCTACCCAATCGCAATCCCACGAGACATCCCAACTAGAATATCAACCAGAATTCTACGAGACATCCCAACTGCAATCCTACGAGACATCCCACGAGACTGACCAAGTTTCCTGGTGCCACATTACCAATCAAGTTTCGGCAGAAAATCCTGCCTGGATTTTTGAAGAAGAGAAGGGGAATGGTGTTTTATTTGGTTCCCTGAATCGGGTAAAGCTAGCAACTGTCAATGTCACTGCTTTACCCTGTTGTATCCAAGCAATCTTTGAAGTATCCCAGCGGGATATTTGTGTAACTGAAGTTGAGGGGTTGTGGTCCTCAAACCTTACCCGCAATAAAACCGTTGTGCTAAACAGACTGATTGTGGAACATTTGTTGGTAACTAGACTTAAGCCCTATCTGTCTCGAGTGGAATTGCAATATGGGTGAGGAAAAATCTCAACCGATTCTGCTAAGCCTGATCAAGCGGGTTTTAGTGGCAGAAACAGACAATCTTGAGCAGTTGACCGCAATGGTTGGGCTGAATCTGGCTGATGACTTCACTGCAGCTGACTTAAGTTACACTGACCTCAGCCAAGCTAGGTTGATGGCAGCGGATTTCAGAGGAACGGATTTCCGGGGGGCTAACCTCCAAGGTGCCAACTTATGTAATGCTGACTTGAGGGGGGCTGATTTCAGTCGTGCGAATCTAAGCATGAGCCACTTCAGGAGTGCTAATCTCCAGGGGGTAAGCCTTGGTGGTGCTGACCTGAGGGGGATACGATTAGATGGGGCTAATGTCAGGGATGGTGATCTCAGTGGTGCTGACTTGAGGGGAGCTGACGTCAGGAAAACTGACCTGACTGGTGTCAATCTTAGCGAGGCTAAATTGGGAGGTGCTTACCTCCAGGGGGCTAAACTCAGGGGGGCTAATCTGGGTAGTGCGATTTTGAGCAGAGCTAACCTTCAGGGCACTAACTTCATCCGTGCCCACCTGGGGGGGGCTGATTTGAGGTGTGTTGATTTATCTTATGCTAACTTGAGCCGTGCTGAGCTTAGTGAAGCTAATCTCAAAGGTGCGAAACTGAGGGGAACTAATCTCAAAGGTGCTGATTTAAGTTTAGCAGATATGACCCAAGTCTGCCTGATTCGTGCTAATTTGAGTTATGTCCATCTGATTCGTGCCAAGCTACGCAAAGCTGAGCTGATTCGTACTGACTTAAGTCACAGTGATCTCAGGGGAGTTGATCTTCAGGGAGCTGACTTGAGTTTGGCTATCTTTGAAAATGCTGACCTTAGGAGTGCTAATCTCAGAAGTGCGAAGATGAATCTTACCGAGTTACATGGTGCCAATCTCAGGGGGGCTGATTTTAGTGATGCTGACATTAGGGGGGCAAAAGTTAAAGGGGCTAGGTTCGCTAAAAATAGAGGTATTTCTAATCAGATGAGACGGGTTTTGATGCGGTTAGGGGCAATTTTTGAAGATGATGACCGCGATAGCTCTATAGTAATTATTCCTCGTTAAGTTACGGAGTATCTGTCGGTAAATTGTAGCGCTGGGGGCAGGGAATCGGGAATCGGGAATCGGGAATCGGGAATCGGGAATCGGGAAAAAGTTATGAAAAAACTTTTTATATAAGTTTTAGCAATTCCTCTTGATGCAGTAGCGAGTAGGGTGCGTTAGGCTTGGCCTTAACGCACCCACAAGATCTATTACAAGACCGCGATCGCATTTCTTCAAGCAACGTTATCCCCTGAGGTACGTAAGGGAATTAGAGGCAGCAGGGGAGACAGGGGAATCAGAGACACCTTTGAGGTTTCAGTCTTGGCAGGCTCGGGTGCTTGGAAAGGTTGCTCAAATTGCTCAAACTGCATTTCGGACACTGGTTGCTGTAACAATTTTTCTAATGCAATTTGCGGTTGGACTTCAGCAATATCTTCTTCGAGGATTTGATTGAGCTTAATTTTGTCTTCTATTTCCAGAGTAGTAATTGCTTCGACAAGAGATTCGAAAGGAATTAGCATTTTGACAGCAGCTTGTATCATATTTTACCTTCCGGGATTATGTTTATATGATTACTTAAGTTACTATAGTAGCCCCAATTTACCTCTGTGGTAACTCCAGTTTATGTTTATTAACATAAAATTCCAAGTCAGAATTTTAACTGTTGACTATTTTACAAAAATGTGTTTAATCCAGCCATAAAATTTAACCAGCTATGGTTATTGTCAACAGATCAGGACATAGGATTAAAATGAGCAAAAATGTAGTTAAACATACTATTAAGCATGGAAAACTACTTTTCTCTGGCTTACTAAGCAGGGATTCTAGGATGTCTGTATAATTACTCTAATAAAAATCTCCCGATCTCCCCATCCTCACAGGGGTAGGTTGTTTACATTTAGGTCGGGAGTCGGGAATCGGGAGTCGGGAGTCGGGAGTCGGGAAAAGCAGGAAATGGGGAGAATTATCCCGGAAATTATTGTGTATTTTGATACGAATTTTGAGGAATTTCTACGTAATCAAAGTACCTACTCGCCCCTTTGTAAAAAACCTACCCTTGTGAAATCTGCCCACACTTCCCACACTTCCCACACTTCCCACACTTCCCACACTTCCCGCGCCCCTGCCCCATCTCCCCATCTCCCCACACTTCCTACAGGTTTATGATGGGTATTCAACCGGACGAATAATCAAGATTTGGCAGTAAAATCACCAACATCTCTATTACTTCGGTCGGGTGTGATGGAACCAACAGAAGCACAATATCTAATTCTCAATGCTTTGGATACCTTAGGATTACTAGAAAATACTGTTTATGACCAAGACAATGGCATTTGGTACATCAGCACTGCTAGCCTTCTTCTGCCCTTTGCTATGCTTTTACCAAATGGTGAAATTACCCCGATTACACCTGTAGCCGAATTATGAAGCCCTTAAGTGAATTACAACAACAGCAATATCAACGAATGATAGAACTCTCCACTCTGGCTCGTCAGCGATATCTGGACTCCGGAGGAGATCCAAACCGAGCCTCAGGGAGTCTACACAATGAAAATTACATGACTGCGGAAGAACAGCAGGAATTCTTGGTATTAGCTAGGGCACTTTCCGGCATATACACGAATAATGGTTATGTTTACTGTCAAGGGCGCTCTTGGAAATTACCCGAAGTGTTGAATCACGACTAGAGGGGAGAGTGTGGGTAAAACCTACCCCTGCTCCCTTCACATACCACAAATTTCCCTTAATTCTTTTTCTTGGTCTTGATGAGTGACTAGGTAATCATGGAGCCAGTTACAACTCTTTGTCACTAAATCCTCTAAATCGAAATTCCATAAAATTACTGTCTTGTCACTACTAGCAGTAGCGATAGTTTGGCCGTCATAGCTAAAGGCGACGCTATTGACACCATCCCTATGTCCGGTCAGGGTGTGCAGTAGTTTTCCTTCCAGATTCCACAGTTTCACCGTGTTGTCATGACTAGCAGAAGCGATAGTCTGGCCGTCATAGCTAAAGGCGACGCTATTGACAGCTGCCCTATGTCCGGTCAGGGTTTGCAGTAGTTGGCTTTCCAGATTCAACAGTTTCACCGTGTTCTGCCCAGTAGCAAAAGCCATAGTTTGACCGTCTGGGCTAAAGGCGATGCTATAGACCCAATTTTTATCTACGGTGAGGGTTTGCAATAGTTTGCCTTCCAGATTCCACAGTTTCATTGTGGTGTCATAACCACCAGAAGCGATAGTTTGACCGTCTGGGCTAAAGGCGACGCTCCGGACATAATTGCTATGTCCGATGAGGGTGTGCAGTTCTTTGCCTTCTCGATTCCACAGTTTGACGGTTTTGTCCCAACTAGCAGAAGCGATAGTTTGACCATCATAGCTAAAGGCTACGCTAGTGACAGGTTCGCTATGCCCGGTAAGAGTTAGCAGTTCTTTGCCTTCTCGATTCCACAGTTTGACGGTTTTGTCCTGACTAGCAGTAGCAATAGTTTGCCCATCATAGCTAAAGGCGACGCTATTGACCTCATCCCTATGTCCGGTCAGGGTTTGCAATATTTTGCCTTCGTGATTCCAAAATTTCAAGGTGCTGTCCCCACTAGCAGTAGCGATAGTTTGCCCGTCGGGGCTAAAGGCTACGCTATTTACAGGTGCGCTATGTCCAGTGAGGGTGTTTAGTTCCTGACCTTCCAGATTCCATAGTTTCACCGTGTTGTCCCAACTAGCAGAAGCAATGCTCTTGCGATCAGGGCTAAAAGCGACGCTAGTAATCCAATGGGTATGTCCTTTGAGGGTAAGCAGTTCCTGGCCTTCCAGATTCCATAGTTTCACCGTGTTGTCAGTACTAGCAGACGCGATAGTCTGGCCGTCATAGCTAAAGGCGACGCTAATGACAGAATTGCTATGCCCAGTGAGGGTGAGCAGTTCCTGGCCTTCCAGATTCCATAGTTTCACCGTGTTGTCCCAACTCCCAGAAGCAATAGTCTTACCATCCGGGCTAAAGGCGACGCTACTGATAGTTTCGCTATGTCCAGTGAGAGTACGCAGTAGTTTACCCTTATGATTCCAAAGTTTCACCGTCTTGTCCCAACTCCCAGAAGCAATAGTCTTTCCATCTGGGCTAAAGGCGACGCTACTGATAGTTTCGCTATGGCCAGTGAGGGTGTGCAGTAGTTTGCCCTCATGATTCCACAGTTTCACCGTGTTGTCCCGACTACTAGAAGCGATAGTCTGGCCGTCATAGCTAAAAGCGACGCTAATGACAGAATTGCTATGCCCAGTGAGGGTGAGCAGTTCCTGGCCTTCCAGATTCCACAGTTTCACCGTCTTGTCCCAACTCCCAGAAGCAATAGTTTTACCATCCGGGCTAAAGGCGACGCTACTGACAGTTTTGCTATGGCCAGTGAGGGTACGCAGTAGTTTGCCCTCATGATTCCACAGTTTCACCGTCTTGTCCCAACTCCCAGAAGCGATAGTTTTGCCATCATAGCTAAAGGCGACGCTCTGGACAGGTGCCGTATGTTTTTCCAGGCTATTAAATTCTTTCACTCCATAGAGAGATTGCCCTAAACTAGCGCTCAACTTAATTCTAGTATCAGCTTTTACCCAATTTGCCTTTTTGAGTTTTCCTGCTGCCTTTAAATTCCGTTTGAGAACATCAAAGGGTCGCTTTGAGTTGGAAAGATTCTGTGAAAGTTCACTGAGGATTTCAATTTCACTTCTGGTTGCTTTTCTTAGCTGTTCACGAGATTCCAACCAAAGAACCGTTGAAGCAACTGTCCCCAATACCAACACAGCAATAACAGCTCCCACCCTTAAGCTGCCGTTACGGGTCATTTGCTTGTGCTTGTGACCGCTTACCTGAATATACTCCTCAGCCAGCCCATTCAACATGCCCAACTTACCATACTCGTTTAAATACTCTTGGGCTTCTACTAACCTCCCCCCAAGCAACAGTAAACCAACATCATCACGCTTCTTTCCCTTCTGCTGCCATTCAAGGGCTGCCGCTTCCAGCTTGCGTTCGATCACCATTGTCTCTGTATAAGTCTGCTTCCACTCCACCAACTTTCCCCAGTGGCCAATCAAGGCTTCATGAACCACATCCAAAACCACATCCTGGGAATTTTCCTCATGGCTTCTAGTAATCAAGCGGTTGTCTGAACTGGCTAACTTCTGGCTAACAGCATCGAGCAGTTCTAAACTGTGGTGAGAATTGACTAACTCCCCCAGGCGTATTCGTCTACGGGTATCGAGAGTATCTCCCACTTGAGTTAATTCCAACAACAAACGCCTAGCCACATTTTGTTCTTCCGGTGATAGACTATCAAATACCTGATTGGCTCTCTTTTCGAGAGTTCCCTCAATTCCCCCTAACTGTTGATAAGTCTTTAAGCGTAAAAACGTTTCCTGCTGATGTCTTGACTGTTTCCATAATTCCGTCAGAGTATATTGGAGCAGGGGCAGGCTGCCTGGATAATCTTCGACATCGTTAATCAGTTGCTGTTTTAATCTGCCCTCAATTCCCAATCCTACTAATTCCGCCGGTTTAGCGATCGCTTCTTCAATTTCCTCACGGTTCAAGTGG
Organism: Moorena sp. SIO1F2; assembly: GCF_010672755.1. Taxonomy (NCBI): domain Bacteria; kingdom Bacillati; phylum Cyanobacteriota; class Cyanophyceae; order Coleofasciculales; family Coleofasciculaceae; genus Moorena; species Moorena sp. SIO1F2. Next base: position 18,214 of record NZ_JAAHFV010000053.1, on the reverse strand, counting down.
TCTACATTGATGTAAGGTTTATTAATCTTTTCAACAAATTGAGCATACTCTCGCAACCGCCCCCGAAAGTCAGAGCGCATAGCAATTAAAACAATTAGATTGTTGGTATTCTCGATTAATTCAATCAAACTGTTAAAGAATTCCTGGCGTTGGTCAGGTTGACTCATGGTGAAGCACTCTTCAAACTGGTCAATAATTATGACCACCGGAGTAACACTAGAATTCTCTGACTGCTTCTGCTCGCCCTCCCCATTTTCCAGCACCTCCTGTAACCTTTGCTTTGGTGCTTCACCAGGAGTAAAAGGTTCCAGATAATACCAGCGATCGCTTCCAACAATTACCTGCCCTAACTTCAGTTGATACAATAATCCAGCCCTAACTAAGGAAGACTTGCCACTACCGGAAGCCCCTAACACTAACAGCAGACGGTCTTTTGTTTTAACTCGTTCAATTAACTGCTGGGTCAACTTAGAGCGACCGTGAAACACCAGAGCATCCTCTACTTTCGCCGTAAAATAAGACAGAGACCGATAGGGGCACTTATCCTGAAAGCTGGATTTCGTAAACTTGGTAGTGAGTAGAATAGCTTGGTTTGAGTTAGCGATTAAAGGACGTTGAGAAGTCATTGACATCCGCTTCTCAATAAACTCTGCCAAATTATGACTATTTACAATACCATCCGGGTGATTTTCCGGATTCAACCCTGCCAGTAACGCCTTGGTAAATACTCCTTGTTCATGGCTTATCTCTACTCCCGGTTCAAAGGAACGAGTAGCAGTAATTAAGCAGTAAGCTTTATCGGTTGGGATAAAGTTTAGTAACTCGCCACTGTAGCAACAATCTAACCAAATCACTACCTGTTTGACTGAGCTAGTTGCGATTTGCTCACCCAACTCCCGTAGAGAATAGCCATAAATTCCAACATCAGGGAAGGCATCACTAGTGACTAAGAAAACTTCCTCAATACCATCCACCTCTTGTCTACAGCCATGGCCTGAAAAGAAAAATAAGGCGGTTTCTGGGGCTTGGTTGGGAGCGGGAGGATTAAACAGATTAGCGACTGCTGACCTTAATTCCTCTAATTTTACTATGCCTCTGCTCGATAGTTCCTCTGGTTCTTTTTGAGTCAATCCAAGGGGTAAGTCCTGAATCCGAAACGGTTCATAGCCATAGTGATCTAATTGTTGAGCGACATTTTCCCCATCTAATGCCGCAACGGTCAGGTCGTTAAAGTTGGTGTATTCTGGATAACGGTTAATCCCAACGATTAGGGCTTCCCATTCCGGTGTCATTGGAGCGAGGTTCTGAATTTTTATTAGGTTAACATACTATCGCAATTTCGAGCACTCGGCTGATCCTTCGTGTATAAAGATAGTGATTGAAGTAGTGGCAGTGGCTGATGAATACTAACAAAACCCTATTAGCTTTTTTACTTGCTCTGACTGATTTAGACACACCCTTGAGTCAAGCTGAGACTAAGAGCATCAAAGAAATTGGCGATCAACTCGATGCCCAACCTCTGGCCTGGGAGAGGTATACCAAACCCAAGTTACTAGAGATGATTGCAGCTAATCCTGAGTTAAATCAACGTTACCAAATTTACTCTACCCAACTTATTAACACTAGGGTCGATATTCCCCTAGAGTATCTACCAACAGAAGCGGAAATCCAGCAATTCGATACCACTAGTAGTGTCTGGGTCATCAAAGGATATAAACCTAAGTCATCACCTACAGGCTATGACCAACACATTAATAATATTGTGATTGTCGTCAGTCGTACAGAACAGCCAGAAGCAGCTGTGAAACAATTACCCTTGGAAAAACTGAAACAGTTTTTAGGGACTTCTAAAAAGTAAAGTACCCAATTTGGAAGATGGGAGTGTGGGGAGATGGGGAGATGGGGAGATGAGGAGATGGGGAGATGGGGAGATGGGGAGATGGGGAGATGGGGAGATGGGGAGATGGGGAGATGGGGGAATAAAATTGAATGTAGCTCGTAAGTAGGATCAACGCTATACTCAGAAATTGGCGTTGGGTCAGTCTTCGAATGAATACAGAGTAGAGTGGGCATCCTGCCCGCCCGAAAATAACCATGAAACTGGCAAGATGCCAGTTCCACGCCTGATGCATTAACTGGCAAGATGCCAGTTCCACGCCTGATGCCCATTCCACAGGATTTTTAGCCTGTTCCCTGTTACCTGTTCCCTGCTCCCTACTCCCTACTCCCTACTCCCTGCTTCCTAAAATAATAATTTGTACCTCACCCAATTGAAAAGAGTGCTATAGTGAGCGATCTAATCTTTCCAACTCTGGATTTATTTTTATATGATTTACGAGATGCTCTCAACCTCACTGAAGCTGAGAAGCAAGAAAAGCAAGCTAAGTTCCGAGCTAAACTCCCAGCCGATAGTAAATTTTCCGATCCTGATCTAGAAACCAAATATTTAGAACTACTCCCTAGGCAAAAGTACTATGATTTTACCACAGCAAACAATACCCTAGAAGGGTACTACTACCCTGTCCGCTTAAATGATACCTATGGTTTGCAAATTGATTGTTCCATTAACAATCAAACTGACCCCCAAACCCCTGACTGTTTTGCCAGACTCCGAGCCGAAATTGAATGGAGATTACAAGGTGAAAGGGCAACCCTAGGGCAAACTTGGATGCTTTCTGGATGGTTATCGAAAACATCGAGCAAAAGCTATGAATACATTGCTCAATCCTGTTATCAGGTTTTCCAGACAGCGGCGAATTGGTCACAAGATTTACATGGAGTATCAACACCCGAAAGTTCGACAAAACAGGAAAAAGACATTGCAAAATCTGGTGATAAGGTTTTCGATAAAGGGGCGAATTGGTCACAAGATTTACATGGAAAAGGCAGGTTATTTGGTGGTGAAGTTTTTGAGCTGTGGCGATATCAACCCCTGAATCAGGCCAACTGCCATGTAATCATTATGATCTTTCCTGACCAAGCAAGTATGGAAAAGGCAGCGGAGTTGTATACGGATTGGATGGGTCTGTTTAGTTATAGAAACAAAATTTTATGGGCTTACAGCCAAAGTCGCTTAATCAAAAATTCATTGGTCAATTTTTATAAGCAGGCTGAAGAAAATCAGAGACTTATCAGTGACCAAAACTCTTCTGGCTTTAGGGAGCAAACCATAGCCGCAAAACTGGATGATATTCAAAAGTCTTTGGATAATTATACCCTAGATTTGCCTAAACTAAATTTTCAAAACCAAATTATCGAGATTAATTTATTCAATTATCAAACCCGTTTAGAAATCATCAACCAAAAATGCCAAGAATTAGGGGCCGATAATAATCTGAAGTTTTTAGAAACGTTTAGTAAAGAAGTAAAGCAAAATTACTTATTGCAGGTTACTAAAGACTATGATACAATGGCGCTAGGCTTACGGCTACTAGAAACCAGGATAAATGCCATCCGTAGTCAAATTGAGCTGGAAAAAGCAGAACGCGATCGCACTTTTCAAAATATAGTAACGGTAGTTGGTGCGGGCACAGCGGTTACAGCTTTAGTGGATTTTGAAGCGAAGCAGTGTAAGGCTGTATCCAAGATTATAAAACCCTTGGAGAACAGTTGTAAAAACCCTTTAATCAATAGTGTGATAGTACCTGTTGGGCTCATCCTGATCTTTGGAGTAATTGCTTTGTGTCTCAAAAAAATCTTATCTGCTAGTAGGTAGGGGTGAACTGAGCTGTTGCACGATTGAAATTAATCCTATGGTGGGCAGTGCTTACCGTTCCCAGATCCGTAGAGTGGGCATCCTGCCCGCCCGAAAATAAGCATGAAACTGGCAAGATGCCAGTTCCACGCAAGATGCCCATTCCACGGCCAGATGCCCAAATCTAAGGAACGGGCAAGATGCCCATTCCACGGCCAGATGCCCGTTCCACCAAGATGCCCATTCCACAGGTGCGACCCGTGGCGAATTTAATAATTAGATGCGGAAAGCGCACCTAAAAACTCTTAAAATCATTCCATTATTAAGCAACGCCCCCGACTCCCGACTCCCGACTCCCGACTCCCGATTCCCGACTCCCGACAACTGCCACGAAGTCTAATCAACTGCTCCCAACGCTTTCAGGGACGTAATAGTTGCTTTTGTTAAACCAGTAACACCAGCTATATTCATCCCCTCATAGGGTCTAGGCACTCTCAGGGTTTTGATACATTGACCCTTCTCGATATCCCAAAACTTAATTGTGCCATCGTTGCTGCTACTGGCCAGCATTAAACCATCTCGACTAAAAGCAACAGACCATACCACATTAGTATGTCCATGGAGAGTTTTGAGACATTCACCTGTCCCAACATCCCAGAGCTTACAGGTTTTATCATAACTACCACTAGCGATCAGTTTACCATTAGGGCTGAACGCCACTGAGCGTAAGTAATGGGTGTGTCCGCGCAACGTGTTGAGACATTCACCAGTGCCAACATCCCAGAGCCTGACCGTGTGGTCTTCACAGCCACTAGCGAGAATTCTGCCATTTCCACTAAAGACAACGGACTTGATGATATTTCGGTGTCCCTGCAAAGTGCTCAAACAGTCGCCGGTGTCAACATCCCAGAGTTTAACGGTTTGGTCTTCACTGCCACTAGCAACAATTGTGCCATCTGGACTGAAAGCAACTGACCAGACCAAACTCCTGTGTCCTAGTAAGGTTTTGAAACACTCACCGGTGCTAATATCCCACAGTCTTACCCTATCATCATTATGACCACTGGCTAAGATTTCTCCATTGGGACTAAAGGCGACTGAAATTACCCACTTCTCTCCGTGGAAGGTGTTGATGCATTCACCAGTGCTAATATCCCAGAGTCTTAGGGTTTGGTCTTTAGAGCCACTGACTAATATTGCACCATCTCGACTGAAGGCAACAGAACATATCAAATTGGTATGTCCTCGTAAGGTATCGAGGCATTCACCGGTCGCAACATCCCAAAGTCTGACGGTTTGGTCTTCACTGCCACTGGCGAGAGTTGTGCCATCTGGACTGAAAGCAATAGACCATACACCATTGGTATATCCTCGAAACGTGTTTAGGCATTGACCAGTGTTAATATTCCATAGCCTTACAGTTTGGTCATCACTACCACTTGCTAAGGTTACACCATCTGGACTGAAAGCCAATGACCATACACCATTGGTATGTCCGTACAATTTATTGAGGCATTCACCGGTGCTAAAATTCCATAGCCTTACGGTTTTGTCATCACTACTACTCGCGAGGGTGGTTCCATCTTTACTAAAGCCAATTGACCGTATGCTTTTTGTATGTCCCCGCAGAATCTTAACGCATTCACCGGTACTAAGATTCCATAGCCTTACAGTTTTGTCATCACTACTACTGGCGAGAGTAGTTCCATCGGGGCTGAAAGCCACTGACCTGACCTGATGAGAGTGTCCTTCCAAGGTGGTGAGGCATTCACCTGTATCAGAGTCCCAGAGTTTGATAGTTTTATCTTCACTGCCACTGGCGAGAATAGCACCATCGGGACTACAAGCTACGGCTCTTACGGTCTGGGAGTGCTCTGGCAAGGTGTTCAAGCATTCACCGGTACTAACATCCCAGAGTCTCACGGTCTTATCGCCACTGCCACTAGCAACAATTGTGCCATCTCCACTGAAAGCAACTGACCATATTCTACTCCTATGTCCTCGCAAGGTGTGGAGGCATTGACTCGTAGCAATATCCCAGAGCCTGACGGTTTGATCTTCACAGCTACTAGCCAAAATCTGAGTCTCTTCACCGTTACCATCATCTAGCCTAGTAAAGGCCAAAGACAATACCCAACTGGTGTGTCCCTTTAAGGTTAAACGGTATTGACTATCAGCAATTTGCCACAGATGAATCTTGCCCATGGTATCACCTGCAGCCAAAAGCTGGCTATCGGGGCTAAATCCTACTGACAAAATACTACCAAAAGGTTGAGTAAAAACTGATTTAGCGATGGTAGCATTAGCGAAGTTTACATCTAGCAACTCTACCCCCTGAAGGTAAGCTTGCCAAATAGTGAGATTAGAAAAATCATAACCCCTTAAATCAGTTTTAAGTTGGCAGAGCATATTCAGGATATTACCGGGTGCATAGCCTACCCTTGGCACCAAGTTTTCTCTTATCTTTGAAAGACTAAAATTTAGGTTTTCCTCCAGATGACGTTGACTATTAAAACTAGCGATTAGCCGGTCGATTAATGGTTTAAGGAGCAGACGGGATTGAGCTTCCCGAATGTACTGTTTTGCCAAAGCCTTTAGCAAACAATGAGAATTAAATAGAGCTATTTTATCGGTGAGTATTTCCTGACTAACCTGCTCAATGATTGTCTCAGTCATGAACTCGATCAGCACAGGTTGCAGGGTAAACCCTGCTGAACTTTTTTCCAAAGGTAAACGTCTTTGCAGGGATTGCAGTGTTACTGGTAACTGTTGTTTAGCCACTGGTGAAAGGATATCCTCTCGGAGTTGGGTAAGGGAAACAGCTTCCCGATTAATTGCCAACCAGTACAGAATATCTTTTTCGTGGTCTGACAATTGCTCAAAGTGCCAGGTTAACACTTCACAAAAGTCATCGAAGACGGGTTTTCCTTCTGTTAAAAAGTCGCCAATATTCCCCAAAAATACTTCATCAATATGCTTAGCAACAATTTCTAGAGATAAAGGATTACCGTTGTAAAACTCAATCAGTTGTTGCCATTGCTGATCTGAACCATAAAATGAGGCTATGGAATTAAATATTTTTTTGCCATTTACAACATCAAAACCGCTTAATTCCAGGCAACGAACCGGTCGTGTTTTGCCTTCAAGTCTGGCAATGGCGTGGGGCTTCTCTCGGCTGGTGATTAACAAGCAGCTTTGATGGGAGACTTCTCCAATTTTTCGGAACAATTGCTCATACTCCTCATATCCTTCTCGATATTGCCCAGGCTTATCACCACCTTGTAAAATTGACTCCACATTATCCAGGATTATCAAACAGCGATGCTCACGCAAATAGTGAAGTAGTCGTGATAGTTGAGCATCTATGGTGTCTGGTAAATCTGTTTCTACCTGGTTGGAGAGAAATTTGATCAGCTCTTCAAGAATTTTGATAATGGGAGGAGCATTCAGTAGCGTACGCCAAATTACGTACTCAAAGTCATCCTGAATGCCATGGGCTAGCTTGAGGGACTGATCAGTTTTGCCAATTCCCCCCTTACCTAGCTTCAGGGAGAGTCCAGTTTTACCAATTCCACCCATTCCTAGAATTGCCACAACTCGGCAACGATCATTGAGAATCCATTCCACTAAGGTAGCTAATTCTTCGGTACGTCCAAAAAAAACTGGCACATCCGGCGCTGCTGACCAATCTACTCGATTTGGGGGGATTTTAGCGGTTGTCTTCTGGATTGAGGACTTAGGGAGGTTGTTCTCAATCACATATTCCCAGTTAAGTCCTAAAACTTGGCAAAATACCTGGAAAACTTGGGCATTAATTGGTTTTCCTTGCAAGAAGCGTTTCCAAGTAGCTAGGGAGACACCAGGAGCATAGATTTCTTGCAACCCATACTCGGAGGATGCCCAGTCGATATCTGGATTTAAGATCTTACTCGCCTCGACCAGCCATCTGTGATCCTCTATCGTCCATCCCTTTCGGTTTCGATACTGTTTAATTGTTAGTCTTCCCTGTCGAGATGCTTGTAAAGATGGCAAAATCTCACCTCAGCTATAGGATTTACAAATAGGTCATGAACAATCTTGCTGATGTCTCATAACATCAAAAACTCTTTGGAGCTCTTTCCTACTATTCCCTGTTCCCTGATCCGAAGTTCCCTGTTTCGACGGGTCCGCTGTTTACATTTCAAATAAAAATGCATACTATATTAGAATCAAACCAATAGCTAAGCTCAAGGAAATCGCAGCTAAACTCTGGTAAACGCCCTTAGGCATATTCCAGGTCTAAGAGGCTATTTTAAAGGTGTTGGAGCCTACTCGTACATACCCCCCTAACCCGCCAAAGCAAGGGGGTAAGTGGCTCAAAGTCCCTCAGATTTCCGATAATGATCGCTGATGCCAAACATGTGTTACTTCTCAAACATCCTCGCGACCCAGAGAATCTTAATGGGCTACGCCCACGCTACGCGATGAAGCTTTGCTTCCGCTAAGAGCGATCGGAGCCTCTGTCAGTAGACATACTCCTAAAGTAAGTGACAAGATCCCACCAACACTTAGGTTCGCTTTCCCCATTAAGAATTAAATTCCACACAGGTCGCACCTCAGGAAACCTCTTCACAATCCTGTTCACAATTCTTTGCTACTTGATGTGTTAATAATCCAAACTAGAGCCAGCTGAGAAATCAAAATTATTATACTTTATTATACCAATTGTCAAGTGCCAATTTTGGCTCATCTGTTGTGATCACCAGCTGAGCCAAAGCTGATCCAAAACTGTGTCTAGCAAAGGCTGGGCAAATTCGGAATTCTGGATAATGTGTAATTCAGGTAATGCTAGTCATGGCACAAACAAGATCAGAACCCCCATTACTGATCCAAGCAATCCTTGAGGGGTTTGTGGATGGGGTGCTGATTCTAACTATTAACCAAGATTGGTTTCATGCCAATGAGTGTGGACGTCGAATGTGTTCTCAAATCACTCAAGGTAGGTCACAGATAAATTCTATCCCTGACCAAATTTGGCGAGTTTGCGAATCATTAATTGATAGTCGTGAGTGGTTTTGCGATCGCAAACTAATTCTCGAAGCTGAAATTAAAGTGGATAAGTCAGTTAACTTTCGGGTTAGGGTTAGATGGTTAACGTTAGAGTTATCCCCAGATCCTTACCTCTTAGTAACCCTAGAAGATCAAAATCAATCTTATCAAAATTCCGCTAGCACTGATGCGCTCAAATATGGGTTAACTCCCCGGGAAGAGCAAATATGGTCACTTAAAAAAGCGAACTTTACTTACCGAGAAATTTCCCAGCAGCTATTTATCAGCATCAATACGGTTAAAAAGCACTTAAAAAACATTTACGCCAAACAAAAATACTGATAGGTATTACCATTAATATATAGCACTCCTCAATTGATTTAGGGACTTTAGCCCTGGCTTTTAGGGAGTAGGTATTGGTGGTAATCAAATTTAAATTTGTTCATCATTATAATTACTAATTTAACTAAACTTATTACTACGTTGAGTTAAGAATCATAAAATATACTAATTTTTTCAAAAATAGGGGAGCAAAACTCTATGTCAAATAAAGAAAACCGAGAGTTGGATAAGTGGATTAAGAGTAATCCAGATTCAAGAGAATTAAAAAGAGCGCTAGCTGTAAAATTTGCCATACAAGGCTTGGAATATCAAGCAATATCCGAATTCTTAAATGTATCAAAGAGCTTCATTAGTAAGTGGAGAAAAATTTTTTATGCAGCGGGTGTAGAAGGATTAAAATTATCTTATAAAGGGGGTAAAGGCTATTTAAATAAACAACAAAAACAAGAAGTTATCACTTGGATAAAAAAACGATATAAATGTAATTTTGATCAATTAGAGGGTTATTTGATTGAGGAATATAATGTAGTTTTTAAATCCCGAACTAGCTATTATCAATTAATAGCTGAAGCCAGGAGTATTGTGGAAGAATCAAAAAACAATAATCATTATAAAAATAAAGAATTATTGGATAAAATACTGAATCGTATTTACAATCAAGCCTAGTTTTATATCTTACTTAAGAATGCTATAATATTTTAATATTAGGGTTGATACAAAAAACTTATAATAAATGAATCCTCACCTAATCTTGCCAGTCGGTACCCAAGTGGTAACTCGTGTGGCTGCTAAAAACTCTGCGGGTGAAACATTATGTGTACAAGGAGCAGTCGGTGTAATAGTCAAGGCACCAACAGATGATTCTCATGCCTATCGGGTGCGTTTGCCTAATGAGAGGGAAGTTACCCTAGGTCGCCATGAATTTAGTATTCGTAAACACTTCCAAAAAGAAGGGTTACAGCTCTCGGAAGACTTACTCACAGAGTTAAATTTATATGATCATGTGATCTACCGCTGTGTAGTAGGGTCGAGAGCATTTGGTCTGGATGATGAAAACTCTGATATAGACAGACGAGGTATTTACCTGCCACCAGCTGTGGTTCACTGGTCTTTGTATGGAATTCCGGAACAGTTAGAAAACCACGAGACTCAGGAGTGCTACTGGGAGCTGCAAAAGTTTATCATTTTGGCACTGAAAGCTAATCCAAATGTGTTGGAATGTCTCTACACACCACTAGTGGAAACAGCCACTCCCCTAGCCAAGGAATTGCTAGCTATTCGAGATATTTTTCTGTCTAAGTTGGTTTACCAAACCTATAATGGGTATGTGATGTCCCAATTTAAGAAAATGGAGCAAGATTTTCGGACTAAAGGAGCAGTTCGATTAAAACATGCTATGCACTTAATCCGTTTATTGCTCTCAGGGATCACAGTCTTGAAAGAGGGGTTTGTACCAGTGAAAGTTGAGGAGTATCGGCAACAACTCCTAGCCATCCGTCGGGATGAAATGCCATGGCAGGAGGTTACTGCTTGGCGATTGAGTTTACATCAAGAGTTTGATGCTGCTTTTGCCAACACTAATTTGCCAGAACGTCCGGATTATGAAGCAGCTAATCAGTTTTTGATTAAAGCACGTCAAAGTATGGTTTATAGGAAAGGGAACAGGGAATAGGGAATAGGGAACAGGGAACAGGGAGTAGGGAGTAGGCAACAGGAAACCAAAATTATCACAATTATTACACGGATTGCTATAGTTATACAGCGTTTTTCATAACTATTAGGTGCGCTTGACCCATTAAGAATTAAATTCGCGTGATTGTCGCACCTGAGTTACACAGGATTGTTTCACTATTGCCTCTTGCCTCTTGCCTCTTGCCTCTTGCCTGCTCCCTTCTCCCTGCTCCCTACTCCCTGCTTCCTAAAAACATGTACCTCACCCAATTGAAAACTGCTGTATATGAATTTAAACCAAAAACTACTATCTGTAATTTCTACTCAACCCCATCCACTGTTATTTGCTACCCTCAGTGGAGCGCATTTGTATGGTTTCCCTTCACCGGATTCTGATTATGATTTGCGTGGGAGTCACATTCTGCCAGTGCAGAAGGTTATAGGACTGGACCCGGGACCGGAAACGATTGAAGTCTCGGAAATTCGGGATTCCATAGAACTGGATCTAGTCACTCACGATATCAAAAAGTTCTTTGAGATGCTGCTGAAAAAGAATGGTTATGTCTTAGAGCAGCTGTACTCACCCCTAGTTATTCACACTACACCGGAGCATGAGGAATTAAAAGCGATCGCAAAACAATGCATTACTCGCTACCATGCCCATCACTATCTAGGATTTTCCCGAACCCAATGGAAACTGTTTCAAAAGATGAGTCCATGTCGTGTCAAACCTTTGCTTTACGTCTATCGGGTGCTGTTGACTGGTATCCATTTAATGAAAACTGGGGAAATAGAGGCTAACTTGGTTAAGCTGAATGAGGTGTTCCAGTTACCTTATATTCCAGATTTAATCGCTCGGAAGTTAGCAGGAGCAGAAAAGTCTGTATTGGAAGATACAAATATTGACTTTCATGAGGGAGAATATAGTCGTCTACAGAGTCAATTAGAGGAAGCGTCTGAGTCTAGTTGGTTACCAGAAGCACCATCAGCTAAGGATGCTTTGAATGATTTGCTCTGTAGATTGAGGATGGCAAATTTACATTGAAATTGCTATATAGCAAAGGGAGCAGGGAGCAGGGAGCAGGGAGCAGGGAGCAGGGAGCAGGGAGCAGGGAGCAAGGAATAAAATTTCTAGAAAATGCTATAATAATAATTATAAATAAATTTTTAAATGAAAGTAAAACAATTAGCAATTTCTAGTATGATATTTGCTCTGCTTGTGCTTGGTTGTGCTAGTGAAACCCCAGCAGATAAGACCCAGCCTCAGCAGGTAGCAGGGGATTGTGGTGAACGCCAATGTCAGGAAGTTTTAGCTGACCTTGGCGATAGTTTTCCAGAACAAATAGCTGAATGGGAAAGGGAGTGTAGTGATAGCAAAAGTTTCAGTTTAAAGGTTTTTCAGAATCAAGAAGAACCCCAGCGAGTCAGCTTTATTTGTTGGGATAAACCCGTAGGAAATGGCAATCGCACTGGTACATGGTTAGGGGTTTTGCCGTTAGTAGCGAATGATTATACTTTTGTGAAGCCATTGGTTTGCTCTAATTCTGACCAACAGTGCCAGAAAGTATTGCCTCAATTACGCAGAAATGCTCCAGAGCTAGTCCAGAAAGCAGAATTTAAATGCGCGACCAAACAGGGGTCTCTATTTTTGAGAGTTTCTGAGCAGGAAATCGATATTCGTTGCGGGTTTTTTGCGACCTCTGTTTGGGATTAAAATGGCGATGGCTTAGTGGATAATGAAGACCCAGTTAGTGTTGATATTTCAGTGGGGACTTTTAAACGCTAAAGTTTTATAATTAAGGGGATAGCTGATATCTAATACTATAGCATTTCCAAATATATCATGAAAACTCAGGCTAATTTACACTGCCCCCTACTCCCTACTCCCTACTCCCTACTCCCTACTCCCTACTCCCTACTCCCTACTCCCTACGGGGAGCGCTAATAAATGTCTATAGATAGAATTAACAATGCCAATGCCTTAATTATCGGTTCCAATGGAGGTATTGGTCTGGCTTTTGTCAAACAATTGCTGCAAGATGAATCCTTTACCAAGATTTATGGCACTTATCGTAACCGTGATTCTAGTTCGGAATTAATTGCCCTTGAAAACAACTATCCTAATCGATTAGTTTGTCTATCGATGGATATTACCGACGAGTTGCAAGTATCTGAAGCTATCAAACAAATTAGTGTAGGGATAAACAAACTCCACTTAGTGATTAATTGTGTTGGATTGCTTCATGACGGAAGCTTACAACCAGAAAAAAGCTTGAAACAGATTAATTCAGAACACTTGATGCGCTACTTCCAGGTTAACAGTATTGGAGCAGTGTTGCTGGCTAAACATTTATTACCATTATTCCGTCATAGCGATCGCAGTATTTTTGCTAGCATTTCTGCCAAAATTGGCAGTATTGGTGATAACCAACTGGGAGGATGGTATGGCTATCGAGCATCGAAAGCAGCCTTAAATATGTTTATGCGAACGGTGGCGATTGAATACAGTAGAAAAAGTCCTCAAACTATCGTTGTTACCTTGCATCCTGGTACAACCAATACGCGCCTTTCTAAACCCTTTCAAAAAAATGTACCTGCTGATAAGTTATTCCCAGTAGAGCGTACTGTTAATCAACTACTGGCGGTGATTGAAAAGCTGGATAAAGGGGATAGTGGACAGTTTTTCTCCTGGGATGGAAGCCAGTTACCTTGGTAAACTAGTGTAAGCATTTAGCTATCAGCTATCAGCTATCAACTATCAGCTATCAGCTATCAGCTATCAGCTATCAGCTATTAGCTATTAGCTATCAGTTATCAGCTATCAGTTATCAGCTATCAGCTATCAGCTATCAGCTATCAGCTTTTGAAGAAAACAGCTAAGGATTAGTTTAATTGGAGGAAAGTCTTTTAAAGAAAACAGGTAAGGATTAGTTTAATAGTCACGAAAGAGGTTGATTTTAAGCTGACCACTGACCGCTGACCGCTGTTTGCGTAGCGTGGGCGTAGCGCATATGCTTACATAAAGCCTTTATTCAGTCTTTAGGACTGACTCTTTTGAGTCGTCTTTGGCAACGTTATCTCTGGGAAAACCGGATATCAATCCGCTTTCAATCATCAAACCAATCCCGGCATTAATCACAACTAAGCTTAAGGTTCCTAACCAAAACCAAGGCTCTCCTTCAATTCTTTTAGAAACGGCTTCTCCAAATAAGCATAAGCCTAAGGGAAAAAGCAGAACTCCAGCTTGAGATTTGATATACCAAATTAGTTTCTTGTTCATGAGAGTGCTATAGTCTTTACCAAGATAATATAGTAGCTTAATGGTGATCAATTTAAAAGGGGGCGTATTTACTAACTGTTTACCAACTGTTGTTAATAAAACGCTAAATTGTAACGGGCAAGATGCCCATTCCACATTGTGCTACACGGGCAAGATGCCCATTCCACATTGTGCTACACGGGCAAGATGCCCATTCCACATTGTGCTACGCACACGCTACGGGAACCCATGGGATTATACCAGATAGATGTTACACTTACCTGATAACTGAACACCATTATTAAAACCCGTGGCAAATTCCCCAGCATCTCCAGAGTCCCAATCCGAAACCCCTAAATTGGCTCGCACTCCCCTATTTGACCAGGTGGTAGCACAAAATGCCCGCTTGACAGCTTTTGCGGGTTGGGAAATGCCAGTCCAATTTAGTGGATTGAAAAAAGAACATGCTGCAGTACGAACTGCTGTCGGAATTTTCGACATCTCCCACATGGGTAAGTTTGCTTTTCATGGTAAGCAACTACGGGAGCAATTGCAGTCTCTAGTGCCTTCGGATTTAACCCGCCTGCAACCGGGTCAAGCTCAATACACGGTGTTATTAAATCCCAATGGTGGAATCATTGATGACATTATCTTCTACTACCAAGGTGAAGAGGAGTCTGGGGAGCAGCGGGGGATGATGATTGTTAATGGAGCAACCTGCACCAAAGACAAAGACTGGTTGTTAGCTCACCTGGATGCTGACTTAGTTACCTTACAAGACCTCTCAACATCAAAAGTGTTGATCGCAGTACAGGGACCATTGGCGATATCACATCTTCAGCCATTTGTCAAAGAAGCGTTAGCACCAGTCAAAGCGTTTGGACATCTAGAGGCAACGGTGTTGGGGAAACCGGCATTTATGGCTAGAACCGGCTACACGGGGGAAGATGGATTTGAGCTGATGCTAGACCCAGATGTGGGCATAGAGCTGTGGCTGACACTTTTAGAGTCTGGTGTCACTCCCTGTGGTTTAGGTGCCAGAGATACCCTGCGCCTAGAAGCAGCAATGGCACTGTACGGACAAGATATTGATGATACCACGACACCTTTAGAAGCTGGGTTAGGTTGGCTAGTGCATCTTGATAGCAAAGGAGACTTCATCGGACGCTCGGTGCTAGAGCAACAAAAATCAACGGGGATCCAGCGCAAGCTAGTTGGGATCCAGATGCAAGGAAGGCAGATTGCTCGCCATGGTTACCCAGTCCTAGCTGATGGTGAGGTGGTAGGAGTTGTCACTAGTGGTACATTAGCACCAACCTTAGGAAATGCGATCGCACTAGCCTATGTTCCCAGAAAGTTGGGCAAAGTTGGACAGCAGCTGGAAGTAGAAATCCGGGGTAAATCCTATCCCGCCGTTGTGGTCAAGAAGCCTTTTTATCGCTCTGAAAATCGTCCATCGGCCAAGTAAAGCTATCCATGGCTGACAGATAACCTTAAACTTTCAACTTTCAACTTTCAACTTTCAACTCTCAACTCTCAACTTTCAACTTTCAACTTTCAACTTTCAACTTTCAACTCTCAACTTTCAACTTTCAACTTTCAACTCTCAACTTTCAACTTTCGATTGCCTAATGCCTAATATATTTCTGGACAACTTCCCAACCAGTCAGGGAAACCCAGGTAAATCCCACTAGCAAGGCAATGTTGGTAGCAACGTGAACAGCCCTTGCTAAGGGTTGTTGAGGACTAATTTGGGTAGCACTAAAGGCTGAGAGCAACACCAGTGCTACCACAGACCATCCAGCTATTAAGTGGGCTGAATGACCTAGATGACCGTAATGGCCGATGGTACCTACTAAACCAATCCCCAGCAGAACTAAGACTAGAGCGACCATGATCCAGCCAATGATGTAGTGCAAAGGGCGTAACCAAGTCGGTCGTGGGCGTCCGGAGTGACGTTGATAAAACGCAATGCTGCCGGTGATTGCCAGGAGTACATAGGCAAAGAGGGATAAACCCATTGACCAAGCAGCAATTTTCCAGAGCCAGAGAAAAGAAGGGAGATTCACAGGGTGATGGGGTGATGGGGTGATGGGGTGATGGGGTGATGGAACAGAATCTCAAGATCTGTTCTTGTTCACTTTTGAATTACCCTTGCTATGGTTACAGACCAAGTGACAAGTTACAAGTCTAGCACTATAGCCTATTTAGCTTGAACTTTCAACCTACCTGACAAGGGACGCCTGGGTAAGAACAACCTTGGCCTTTTGGCCACGCTACGCGAACGGCCACGCTACGCGAACGGCCACGCGATCGCGTTCAACCAGACAACCAGACAACCTTCAACCAAACCACCTTGGCCAATAGGCCACGCGATCGCGTTCAACCAAACAACCTTCAACCAGACAACCTTCAACCAAACCACCTTGGCCAATAGGCCACGCGATCGCGTTCAACCAGAGAACCAGACAACCAGACAACCAAACCACCTTGGCCAAAAGGCCACGCGTTCGCGTTCAACCAAACAACCTTCAACCAAACAACCTTCAACCAAACAACCTTCAACCAATGAAAAAGGGGTTGCTCCTGTTGTAAGCAACCCCAAAGTATAGATTATAGTAACTAGACCGCGCTAACCAGCCTAGGCAATTTTTCAGCTAACACTCTTGGACTATCAACTGTTTCTGGATGTGGTTTGATATCAGCAGGTTTGGCTGATTGGGCGGAAACAGCATAGCCATAAGCATTACCACTTTGGCTAACCAATAAGCGGTAACAAGGGATGGTATCTGAGAGAATAGAACTTGCCATCATCCCCGTATGTATTTCTAGAAGAGCCTGTGGCGGTGCTTCAAAAACTAAGCGCTGCCCTGGGAAAACAACTCTTTCAAAGTACCAGTTAGGTATATTAGTTATTCTAGCAATCTGGATCTGGCTAGTAGCGTTCACATAGCAGCACAGAAGGGAATCTTGGCTATCTGAAGGAATAGGATCAAAAACTTGTGTCATATCTATTAATTCTCTAAAGGTTAATTTATTACAAACACCAAGGTAGCATTGATGATCCCGGCGAGCTGTAAACATGGCTACTAATTATTGGAGTTTACCTCAGCCGATCACCAACAAAACACCGTTAATATGCTGATTATTGGGATTATTTAGGATTATTTGCTGGTTTTAGCGATATTCAGCATCATTCAGGTGTAATGCTCACTCTAGAAACCCTATTATATGACTTTACTCTATTAGATGACTTTATGCTGATTTTTGATCCCTATAGACAAAACTACCATACGCTTGAGGTAAGTCCCTAATTTTGGTAAAGTTAAGATATGTAAACACCAATTTCATAATTGTTGCCCACCCTTGGTAAGTTCTGCCCGCCGTAGTCTCAAAGTAGAGAAAACGGCGGTAGATAAATCTGTCTATAACTCTAGCTATAACTCTAGGTATAGATCTGCCTTGAAATCTTGAGCTTAATTGGCCTTTGGGCCACGCTACGCGAACGGAATTGGTCAAGAATAACCCAAACTAACCTTCCTGATAAAAAAAACTTATAATAACAAAAAATCATTACTATAAACAGTTACCAATGGAACAGAAAATACTATATGTTCGCCTTCCGTGTAATCCAATCTTTCCGATCGGGGTGGTTTATTTAGCTGACCATGTTCATAAACAGTTCCCGGATGTAGAACAGCGCATTTTTGACTTGGGAACTGTACCTCCCCTAGACTTTGGCAGCGCCTTGGATACTGAGATAGACCAGTTTAAACCAACCCTGTTGGTATTTTCCTGGCGCGACATTCAAATCTATGCTCCAGTGGGTGGTAGGGGTGGTAACCCGCTCCAAAATGCCTTTGAGTTTTACTATGCTGGCAATCCCTTGGTGAAATTACGGGGAGCGCTGGGGGGTCTGCGTTTAGCTGCCTCTTACTATGGCGAACTGTGGGGGAACTTGGGGTTAATCAAACAAGGACTCAAACGAGCTAAACGATATAACCCAGACGCTCGCCTGATTGTGGGGGGTGGAGCAGTTAGTGTATTCTATGAGCAGTTGGAAAATAAACTGCCAACTGGAACCATCGTTTCCGTTGGAGAAGGGGAAACCTTACTCACGAAACTTCTCCGGGGTCAGGACTTCGATGATCAGCGCTGTTATGTGGTAGGGCAAGCTAAGCCACGCGATCGCATGATCCATGAGTCTCCCACTGCCATTA
>NZ_JAAHFV010000529.1:0-3188 GCF_010672755.1 Moorena sp. SIO1F2 | reverse complement strand
TGTCCAAATATGTATGAAGTTAAACGTTATTTTGACCAACTAGTGCCAAATTGTATCCGGACTTTCCTGGTTCCAGTCCTGGGTGGTTTGGGTTAAGTCCCAGGTCAGTTCGTGATGAACCTAACAAAACGATTTTGGGTTCATTACGAATAACATCTATAGCCTTGAATAGTCTAACATGGTTAAATTGTTCAGGTTTTAACTGATTTAGACCGGGTAACTCTGGGCTATTTATAACTCCGTAAGGGTCAACAGCAGCGTTCAATAAGCCAAACCCAAATAAACTGGGAAAGGTAACTGCTGCCAAGGTTAGGTTAAATCGACGATAGGAGTTCATATAGATAGGATTGCAATTGCTATAGTGCTATTTGCTTTTTAATTTTAACAGTGAAAATCTGGGATGAAACAAAAAAAACCTCAGCTGATCCTGAGGCTTGTAAGCTATATCTGCTTGAGTAATTGTAGGAGTAATTGTAGGGTGCGTTACTAACGCACTCTACTTAGGCAATACTTAGACAACAGTTAAGTTAACCTGTGCTACCACATCGTTGTAGTCTTGGTCACCACCACCAAACAGATCCTCGAAACCAAAGGTGTTATCCCCTAGCAGGCGAAGGTGGTCAACTCCATCTGGGTTAGCCCCCACGAAAGCAAAGAAGGCATTCAGGTCGGAATCCTCTTGATCTGCATTAGAAGGATTATCAGCTAGGAACTCCGCTACTGTACCATCGGAAATCAGGAATGGAGCCAGTATTACCCCACCGGATACTCCAGCACTTAAGTCTACCCGATTGGATAGTGCAGCTTGTGCATAACCAGCATTACCAACACTAATACCGTTAACTGTGCCACTTTCATCATCAATCCGATACCAGCCAACGGTATTATTGAATTCAGCTTCACTGTTGACCACAAGACTACCAGTAACTGTACCAGTCACGTCCCTCAAATCCAGCAGTTCCCGTTGCCCTTGAATCTGGGTAGTGCCTACTCCCACTGGCGGAGTCGAACCTGAACCGTCTGAGACAACTACAGTGGCATCATTGTAGTCGAAGTCATTGCCATCTTCAAAGCCCAAGGTTAACGAACCATTGCCATTGTCAGTGACCTGTACATGGTTCTGACCATCGCTATTAAATGAAGCACCACTAAAGAATACGTTGGAGGTAGGATCCTGTCCCCCTAGCACCCCATCTTTAGAGCCACCTTGGATTACGTAGAATACCAGGTTATCGTTGACGTCAAAATTGTCGATGATGCGGGTGGGTTGAGCACTACCTAAACCGTCAGGGAGAACAGAGAAAATTGTCTTAGCCTGAGATAGAGCAGCTTGTACATAACCACTCTGACCAGGGGCAATGCCATTGATTGTACCTTCGGCACTATCAACAGCAAATACTCCAATTTCACTAACCTCACCAGCCTCGCGACCTGTAAGAGTGAATTGGAGTTGGGATGTTCCAGCCGTGTCGCCGGTAATCGTGAAAGTATTATTGGCATTCTGAGTCAGAGTCGAGGATACCGGACCGACAGGAGTAGTGGTAGTATCTTCAATGGTGATGTCAATAGTGGCTGTGCTACTACCGCCATTGCCATCGCTTACCTCGACAGTTAAGCTATCAGTCCCAGTGAAGTCGGCATTGGGCGTATAGATAATAAAGTCATCTGTGCCATTATCCGGAGTGCCATTATCATTGACTGCTGCCGTACCGTTGGTTGGATCCGTGACAATGGTAAAGGTTAGCGGATCTCCATCAGGATCAGAGTAATTAGCTAGAACATCAATGGTAACTTCAGTGTTTGGCTCAGTGGTAGCAGTATTGTTACCGCCTGTCACTACTGGAGCTTGATTAGCAGCAGTGACATTAACGTTAACGGTAGCTGTGACTGGATCATTGATGCCATCATCTATCTGGTAGGTGAAGCTATCAGGGCCAGTGAAGTCCGCATTTGGCGTATAGGTAATGGTACCATCTTGATTGACTTCTGCCGTACCATTAGCACTCTGCTGGTCAAGGGTTACAGTCAGAGCATCCCCTTCAGGATCAGAGTCATTAGCTAGGACATTGATATCAACTGCAGTGTTTGGCGCAGTGGTAGCAGTGTCGTCTGCTGCTACTGGAGCTTCATTAGCAGCAGTAACATCAACGTTAACGGTAGCTGTGACTGGATCATTGGTGCCATCATCTATCTGATAGGTGAAGCTATCAGTGCCAGTGAAGTCCGCATTTGGCGTATAGGTAATGGTACCATCTTGATTGACTTCTGCCGTACCATTAGCGCCCTGCTGGTCAATGACCACAGTCAAGGCATCATCTTCAGCATCAGTGTCATTAGCTAGGACATTGATATCAACTGCAGTGTTTAACTCAGTGCTTGCAGTATCGTCTGTGGCTACTGGAGGTTGATTAACAGCAGTGACATCAACGTTAACGGTAGCTGTGACTTCATTGACACCATCACTGACCTGGTAGGTGAAGGTATCAGTCCCAGTGAAACCATCATTAGGAGTGTAGGTAATGGTGTTATCTTGATTGACTACTGCTGTGCCATTAAATTGCTGCGCTTCAATGGTTACAGTCAGGGCATCACCCTCAGTATCAGTGTCATTAGCTAAGACATTAATGGTAACTTCGGGATTGCCATCATTACTAACAGTGTCATCTACTGCAACAGGAGCTTCATTAATCAGGTTGAAGTCAATATAGTCAAGTCGAACACGTTCATTACCGTCACTGTCCCCACTAATGGTGATTTGAGTCCCCTCGGAAATAAATATGCTATTGCTAACGGTCAGCTCCTTGAACGAATCAGCATCAGCAAAAATACCAGCACCAGAATTGGGATCATCGAGAGTGAATGGAAATGTCTGATCACCAATGGTGACACCGACTGTGCTATTCCCGTCTGTCTCATCAGCAACCCTCAGGACAACCTCGTAAGTGCCACTGGGCAGATCAAAGGTTGTAGTAGCAGTGCCAGTGCTATTACCGTTAGGGAAATCGATCACATTATTATTTGAAGCATCGTTATTATTACTAACTTGAAAAGTATTTAGAGTAAAGCGGGGGTCTTCAAATTCAAATCTCGCCATAATATTTCGTCTTAAAAAACTCCTCGGTTGCTAAGGCTGTGGGCACTTAACGTTAACAATGATGGTAAGCATATCCGCTACGCGCAGGCTACGG
>NZ_JAAHFV010000528.1:0-3196 GCF_010672755.1 Moorena sp. SIO1F2 | reverse complement strand
GCGATGGGGAGATGGGGAGTTGGGGAGATGGGGAGATTTTTATTAAGGGTTCTCATATTAATAAGGTAAACAAGATTTTTTCGCTGTTCCCGATTCCCGATTCCCGATTCCCCATCTCCCCATCTCCCCATCTCCCCATCTCCCCATCTCCCCATCTCCCCATCTCCCCATCTCCCCATACTTCCCATACTTCCATCTCTTTACCTTTTGCCTTCAAATCCTAGGATCGTCCTGGCAAATAGTACTTAAAGTCCCTGGAGCCTTGATAGTCAGTGACATTAGCCAATTCTTCTAGAGTTCGGACACCAGGGAGCAATTCGCCATTAATTTGCCAAGTAGGATAGGATTGAATTCCAGCAGCGATACAGGCTTCTGTCTGAGCATTTTTGCCATCACGAGCACACTCTATATAATTGATTTGAGAGAATGCCTGTTTTCCAAACAGTTGCTTCTGCTCATAGCAGTGGGGACACCAGTAAGCTCCGTATTTCTTAGCACCAACTTCAGTCAAATGACGCGCCAGATCAATTTCCGATTGACCAGAGGTTGTGTTAACTTTCCAGCCACCAATAGCTGCGTTTGGCGCACCAGAGGCTGTGGGAATTGGACCACCATTATCTGCTGATGTGGCCACGGATTCCCCAACATTAGCATAAACGCCTAAGGTACCCACCAAGGTGATCATGCCCACGATCAGACCGATAAAGAAAATTTGACCAATATCGTCCCAACTGCGACCCACAAGGGTTAGGACTAGCAGGCTAATGGCAAATAATGCTGAAGTGATGCAGTATATACAGAGTGCTTGGATCTCAAACGCTAGCAAGTACATCAAGTAGCTACTGAACACTGTCATAGCTGCTGCACCTGCCAACAGCAGTAACCAAGTCCAATTTTCTAGTTTTGAGCGAAGTCCTTTCTTTGGGTCTCCCTTTACTAACAAGGGAGCCAAGGCAAATGTAGCCATACTGGTGTATGCCAAGAAACCAAACAAGGTTAGTGGCAGACCAAATATACTAGCATAAGGGCTGGAAAGGACATCATTACAGCTGGAAGCATTAGCTGCACCCGCGCTGCAAACTGCAGTACCACCTGTCAGTTTAACCACAGTCAGATAAGCAGTTAACAGGGCACCCACGACAGCGATCGCAGCAATCAGCTGACGGGACCAACGATAAATCCAGGGGGCAGAACGCCTGCGACTTACACTCATAATCTAGATAATGAGGAATAGGGGTTGCTTGAAATTTCTAACTACTACGTTATCAAGTCAAACAACCAATAGACAGAAATCAAGTTAACATACTGTTGAAAGTCAACCGGCCAACCTTGGCCTATTGGCCACGCGTGCGCGTTCAACCTGATAACCTTGGCCTATTGGCCACGCGTGCGCGTTCAACCGGCCAACCTTCAACCTTCAACTGGCCAACCTTCAAACAATTGGTTTTTCTTCTTGTTTAGCAGACACACTACTGCGTACTGCTTCCACAAATTGACTGACCCGAATCGGATCAATAGGTTGATCAATTTGTCCACGACGCTTGAGGGAACTAGAGACAATTACCCCATCAGCATATTGCATCAGGGTGGAGATATTTTCCCAATTAGCCCCACTGCCAATAAACACTGGTTTGCCCTTAGCCGCCGCCGAGGCTAACACCAGGTCTTGGGGATTAGTAGGAGTACCGGTTCCCCAGCCAGAGAGAATCACACCATCAGCTAACCCCCGCTCTATGGTTTCTTGTACAGCTATGGTGATATTCGGTGACTCCAAAGGTTGTCCATGTTTGACTAGAACATCAGCAAGAATCTTAACATCACTACCCAGTGCCCGACGGTAGCGCAAGAGTGTATGAGCCTGTCCCTCAATTAACCCCTGGTCTGTTGCCATAATCCCAGTCAGAACATTAACACGGATAAATTTAGCCCCTACACAAGTAGCAATTGCTAAAGCACTATGAGCATCATTGCGTAAAATATTGATCCCTATTGGTATGGGAACCAGGTTCATCAGTCGCTGGACTATGATCGTCATGGTACTGACTACTGCTGGATCGACCTGGTTTTTAGTAAATGGGGCGTCGAAAAAATTCTCAACAATCACCCCATCGACTCCACCAGACCCTAAGGCGGTGACCTCTTGCTCGGCTCGGTCAATCACAGCTTGCAGGCTACCCCCCCAGCGCGGGGAAGTAGGGAGTGGCAGCAAATGCACAACTCCTATGATCGGATTCGGTGTCTGGAAAATTTGCTCTAAGTTCACAATCGTGGGATGTTTGGAAGCCCCATCTCATCAGGGAGCGGGGAGGAAAAGCTACAGATAGAGGGAACCAGCGCCCCCTGTAGAAAACTTGGGAATTGAGAGTAGGGTCGGATGCCTTGTCTTGATGCAAAGCGCGAGTGGGGGAAACCCCCAAGACCGCGCTGCATCGCTTTCTGGCATCGGTCTACCACTGGCATTAATGGTAAAGCTATGGTGCTTACCCTTTTGATTACACCTGGGATTTAGTTCTCCCGGTTGCTAAAACCAGTCGCTCAAACCAATTGTATCGGTCAGTGCTATCCCCAAAGCAAGCACCTTAATTCCTGAAGACGATTTCTAGTGGTGGTAGGTTAACAGAGGTGAGCCCTAAAACTACTACATCTGTTTTTGATGCCTACTGATGCTAGGTCAAGGGTAAAATAGGATTATATATAGTACCAGTAGATTGTACCTTTGTCCTGTCAACTTTGAGCTTTTCGAGCTGCTTGTGGTTAAGAGCCCAGATCAGCACTACTCGATTTAATCCCTGTAGGAGCTCAGCCCCCCGCTCCCCCATAGAGGGAGCTTACCAACACGAGCCCGTTGGAGTCACGATCCCCGCGAGCCCATGATTTTCTGTGAGGGATATTTTTAGATTTCCTCATATTTTTTTGAATATTTTAATAAAATTTAATTTAGAATGAGTGTATAGGTTTTGATAGTGAAATCAACATGGAACATCAGTACTAGTAGATTAGCAGAGCAGATTAGGAGTTGAGCACATCACTTACACACTAAGCTCAATCACACCAAGCTCAATCAATGGTGTAAGGTTCTGGTAAAGGGCAGTAGGTTATGTGACTAAGCCGTAGTTGGACCTAGCACCCCATCGTCGGAAACCATTCTCTACGAGTAGAAAGTAGGTTGAACTATTTATTTTATCGCAAGTCGCCA
>NZ_JAAHFV010000527.1:0-3210 GCF_010672755.1 Moorena sp. SIO1F2 | reverse complement strand
TCATTCAGAGGTGTTTTCAGTTCATGAGATGTATTAGCTAAGAATTCATTTTTGAGCTGAAAACACCTCTGAATGGCATTATCGGCATCGCTGAATCTCTGATTGATGGAGCAACAGGTGAGTTATCCCAGTCAACAGCATCTAATCTTTCTCTGATTGTCTCTAGTGGCAAACGGTTAACTCAGCTTGTTAACGATTTACTGGATTTTTCTGCCCTCAAGCATAAACAAATCAACCTGAGAATCAAGCCAGTGGGGATGCGAGAAATCACAGAAGTTGTTTTATTGCTATCCCGTCCCCTTGTGGGTAATAAAAACCTACAACTGATTAATCAAGTTTCCTCATCGAGTCCCCCTGTGGATGCTGATGAAAACCGACTCCAACAGATTCTCTATAATTTGGTGGGTAATGCCATTAAATTTACTGAACGTGGTACCATTAAAGTATCAGCAGAGGTGGTCAAGTCTTATCTTAAAATTACCGTTGCTGATACAGGGATTGGTATCCCACCTGATAAATTAGACCGAATTTTTGAAGCTTTTGAACAAGGGAATGGCTCCATTAATAGGAAATATGGAGGAGTGGGGTTAGGTTTAGCTGTTACTAAAAAACTGGTGCAGCTCCACGGCGGAAATATTGATGTGGAGTCTACCCCAAACCTTGGCTCACGGTTTAGTTTCACTCTACCGATATCAAAGGGTAAAGTAGAGAGGAAACAGCGAGAGGAAGTTTCCCAGGTTCAGAATTATTTGGCGATGGCAAGTGACTCTGAACACTTGATATCTGATCACCTGATATCTGATTACCTGATGTCTGATCACCTGATATCTGATCACCTGATATCTGATCACCTGATGTCTGATCACCTGATATCTGATCACCTGATATCTGATCACCTGATGTCTGATCACCTGATGTCTGATCAGAACTTATCACCACCAACTATGAAAGCCTTGAAAATCTTGATTGTAGATGATGAACCAGTAAATCTTCAGGTTTTGGTCAACCATCTTTATCTGCAAAACTATAAGATTACTAAAGCAGTTAATGGCGAAGATGCATTCACAAAAATTACCCAAGGATACAAACCAGACTTGATTTTACTGGATATTATGATGCCGAAAATGACCGGCTATGAGTTCTGTAAAAAAATCCGTGAGAAATATCTACCGAATGAACTACCGGTGGTCTTGTTAACCGCTAAAAATCAGATCTCAGATTTGGTAGCAGGATTTGCAGCAGGAGCGAATGATTATTTAACTAAGCCCATATCCAAAAATGAATTGCTAGCACGAATTAAGACCCATCTTCAGTTAGCCAAAATTAATGTAGCTTATGGACGCTTTGTGCCTCGGGAGTTTCTGCAATTTTTAGAAAGGGACAGTATTATTGATGTCCAATTAGGGGACAATGTCCAAAAAGAGATGACAGTACTTTTTTCTGATATTCGCTCCTTTACTAGTTTATCAGAGAAGATGTCACCGCAAGACAATTTTAATTTTATCAATGACTATTTAAGTCGAGTCAGCCCAGTGATTCGTAATTATAACGGCTTCATTGATAAATATATTGGTGATGCGGTGATGGCGTTGTTTCCCGAAAAGGCTGATCATGCCCTAAAGGCAGCCATTGAGATGCAAAAGCAAGTTTATAGTTATAACTCCCATCGGAACAATAGTGGTTATGAACCGATTGCGAGTGGTATTGGTTTGCACAAGGGGAGTTTAATTTTAGGCACAGTGGGGGAATCTCAACGGATGGATACAACCGTGATTGCTGATACTGTAAATTTGGC
Organism: Moorena sp. SIO1F2; assembly: GCF_010672755.1. NCBI lineage: Bacteria > Bacillati > Cyanobacteriota > Cyanophyceae > Coleofasciculales > Coleofasciculaceae > Moorena > Moorena sp. SIO1F2. The sequence continues at coordinate 1,415 of NZ_JAAHFV010000527.1, read as the reverse complement.
CTCCCGTTTGGAAAGTTTAACCAAGATTTATGGAGCAGAGATTTTGATTAGTAAACCAACCTTGACTGATCTGGATAATCGAGACAGTTATCATTATCGGTGTCTAGGGCGAGTTAAGGTGAAGGGTAAAAGTAAACCGGTGGAAATCTTTGAAGTGTATGATGCTAATCCTGAGGATTTGATTGCTTTCAAGTCCAAAACAACTCCTCGGTTTGAGGAAGCAGTTGCCTATTATGTAGAAAAAAAGTTTGCTCAGGCGCAACGGATTTTTGAGGAACTTTTAGAGAGTAATCACCAAGACCGGGTGGTTGAACTTTATATTGAACGGTGTGTTAAAGCCCGGGAGTGTGGGGTTTCGGAATTGGATATTGTGATTACTTGAATTGGTTATTAAGGGAATAGGGAGTCGGGAGTCGGGAGTCGGGAGTCGGGAGTCGGGAGTCGGAACCCACCCCTAACCCCTCCCAGGAGGGGAACGGGAGTCGGGAGTCGGGAGTCGGGAGTCGGGAGTAGCTCACTAACCTTGGCCAAAAGGCCACGCTACGGGAACAACCTTCAACTTACTCACCTTGGCCAAAAGGCCACGCTACGGGAACAACCTACAACTTACTCACCTTGGCCAAAAGGCCACGCTACGGGAACAACCTTCAACCTCATAACCCAAAAAAAAGTAGCCGCAGAAATAGTTTCCACGGCTAGGAATTTTTACTTATGCCTCAACTTTATAAACCCATCCAGATGTGATCCGATGTGATTAGACCGTAAGCTATCAGCTATCAGCTATAGCAGAAGTCAGAAGTCAGAAGTCAGAAGTCAGAAGTCAAACTCTTGCGCTTACTTAGGTTTGAGACTTTTGTCATGTCCGCGCCTGCCCTGGCGACTGCTATATCAGCTTCAGCTATCAGTTTATGCGCTACGCGCACGCTACTTGAGGTGCTATCAGCCAACGGCTGACCACTGACCACTGACCACTGACCGCTAACATCAGACCTGATGCTTTGGCCAGGGGGCAAAGCCCCCTGAAATTTAAGCCCTTAACCCAGAGTTAAATACTTCGTCATCATGGTAATGAATTCGCCAGGAATGCCAGTCGCCTGAAGGGGGCTCCACTCATCAATTTGGGCGTAACCCCGTGCATAAAGGGTATGCATGGTGTTGGTTATTGCCTGGCGGGAGCCCTTCAAAATGTGCTTAATGGGGTATTTTTTTGGAGACCGTTCCTGAGGAGTATTACTAGGAGTAATTTCCTCAGGATTGTTTTCTGGGTTAGGGCGGAAGTTGTCAGACTGTGGGGAATTTGCCAGTTACGGAATTAATTGAAATTGTCACCAATGGATTTAGTCAAGCACAGCCAAGGGCGATAGAAGATAGAACAAACCTTACCCCAGAACCAGCTTTCGAGAAGATTGTCCGTC
>NZ_JAAHFV010000526.1:0-3235 GCF_010672755.1 Moorena sp. SIO1F2 | reverse complement strand
GGCGTGAATTCACTCGGCTATCCCTGTTTTTGCTTGGTTTAGGGCTAGCTAACTGTACCCAAACTCCTAATCAACCAAGTCCTAATGGGAATTTATCTTCCGAAGATGCTCAGCTTCGGATCTGGTGGCCAGCTTGTATAGGATCCCCTGACATAGAACCAGAGCAATCGAGGACAAGATAGACAGGTAAACGACGTGTTGGCATTTTTTTCTCCTTAGAAGAAGTTGACAAACTTGTAAGTGAAGTTAAGGTTGATGAGGGCAGATTGATTAGTGAGCTATCTGTTATTACCCTGAGGGGGTGACATGCAAGCTAAAATCCTTATTGGGTAGTACTTTCAGCCGATACCTTACAAAAAGATACATACTAGTTTGGCCTGACCTTGGACGTAGTTATAAGGGTTTGAGCTTAATGAACATCATTCCTAGGGTCAATTGGCCAGTTTATCTTTGCGAAGAGAACTGGCATCAAAGCCTTATCTAGTAAGCTTTTCAGGGCTCATGTCACCCCCTCAGGTTATTACCTCAGAAGATAAACTTTCGGATCTCGGTAGAATTGACTGAGACACCCATTGGAAGAATTGCTTAAGGCTATCCGGCTGAAGGTTATCAAGCTTGACCACAGTTTCTGTAATCCGCTTTAGCATATATTCATCCACACCAGAACCTGCTATACAAGCAAGAATATTGGCTGGCTTTTTCTGTTTCAACTCATCTGCTGCTTTCTCCCAACTGTCAGTAGGCATACCATCAGTCATCAGAAACACTAAAGGTCTCCAATCGCCTTTCTCGGTTTCGCTGGCTTTCTGAACTTCTTTATCTATGGAGTTTGCTAAAAGTTTTAAGGCTTCACCCATAGCACGAGCACCACCAGCAGTAAAGGTGGGGGGGTGGAAAGACATCAATTCCGTTAAAGGACAAACCTGTTGAGCGCGATCGCCAAATGTAATAACTGATAGGTAAGCTGTTTCTATGGCATAGGGTTCGCTCATTAGTTCAGCAACTAATGCTTTAACTCCAGCATTAACGGCTTGTATAGGATCCCCTGACATGGAACCAGAGCAATCTAGGACAAGATAAATAGGTAAACGACGTGATGACACTTTGGCTTTCCTGGTCTTCAAATTAACCGAAAAATTTCAGTTTCAACAGAAATTTTGCGTAATGTAAACTTCGTTGCGTTCCCTTGATACAGCCACCCCTATCCCCTCGCGATCGTAAGTTGCGGTAAGAATATTCTTCCGGTGTCCAGGACTAGACATCCAACCCGCTACCGTTGAGTTAGCAATTTCTCCTTGAGTCATCCAGTTATAAGAAGGAAAACTATTATAGTAAATTATTGAACGGTAAAGATGACTCATATAGATGTTTTACGCAATACCGTTGGTGTAGTAACTGCCATAATTTTTCCGGCAGGTATAACCAGCAGCAATAGCTCTATCCGTAGGACTTTTGCCTTCTGGAGTTTGATGACTAAAGAATTTTCTATTTGCCATATCTTGGCTATGCTTTCTAGCTATTTCTGACAAATCACTGTCCAAAAATAACTGGAGCAAACTATAAGTTTTCCTATCCTGATTAACTAATCTATGAATTTCTTGCTCTAACCCAGATAGGGATATGACTACTTGATTGGATTGAATCACTTTATTTGAAAACTAGGGACATCTTAAATTTCTAATTATTTGGTAAGACAACTGTTTGGCGAATTTTATTGCCAGAAACCTCTAACTCAAACCATTGGCTATCACCAGGCAACGTTAGAGATATTTTTGCCGGAAGTCCATCGGTATATCTTTTAACTAGATTCCCCGCAGAATCATAAATCATGGCCGTTGGAGCGACTATTTGGTTTTCATCAACCACCTCGGCAAAAATTTGGATTAGAGCACTCATTTCTTCAGCAATTTTATAGTCCCAAATATCAATTCCACTTTCAGTGCTCAGATCGTCTAGTTCTTCTAATTGAGTACGATCAATTTCATTCCCAACTCCAATTATAACACATTTAACTGGATTTCGCTGACCCGATTTGATCTCCTTTGCCAACTTAGTCGTATAATTCTTAACCTGTTCTAGGTCGTCAAGTTTTCCATCTGTAATAAAAATGTACATGCCTCGCTGGGCATCCACAAAGCGTTCCACAAAATACTTAACTGCAGGAGTCAGACTGGTTCCCTGACCAAAGGTAATACTGTTTGGCCCATTAACCTCAAGTTGTTGACATTGTGCCTGGGTGAAGTCTCCCAAAACTTCAATTGCACTGCCATCACCACCAGCCCAATAAATTACAGTAGTGCCACCATCAGCATCAAGATTACCTCCTAAGTAGGCAATAAATTCTTGAGCGAGTGGTTGCACAATATTATCACTATACTTGAAATACCCCTTGTTAATCGCATCTTCATAAGCCTGTGGCTCGAAAATCTTGATACGTTTTCCATCTTGGACTTTAACTTCAATCCATCCTTTCTTCTGGTATTTTTGATCAAGCTTTTCGGGAATTTTACCAATCAGATTGCGTCCATAGCAACCTCTCATGGAAGCACTAGCATCTAACGCTACACCCGTTTGCCACCCTTCAGCTTCCTGACCTTGAGGTTCCATGAGAATGGTAAACAGAACTTCAAGTTTTTGACCTACTTTACGAACGTTAACTTCTCCAAACTCTTGAGCAACAAGATTACTAGGTAGTTGATGGCTCCGCTCTTGGTTGGAGACATCAGAGCTTTGACCAGGCATATCACTATTTTCCTCTCATTATGATTGGGCTGTTGATGATTGCTACAGCGCCTCAGAAATATCTTGAGTAAAGCTTCCTTGGGGAGTTTCTAAGGTGAATGCAGTAGACCCTGATGGTAGAGTAAATTTGAGCAAAGCAGGAACGCCATCCGCGTATTCCTGACAAGTTTGACTAGCTTGGTTGACAATTCGCCCAGAACCGACAACAATTACATCTTCAGACACTAGCTCTTTGAATACCTGTTCAAGTTGGTTCATATCACTAGCAAGCTGGTGATCCCAAAAATCAATGTCAACTCCCGCAGTATCTTTGCAACCTGTATCAAGGTCATCAAGCTCATCCATTTGACCTTGATCTATTTCTTCACCTACCCCCAGCATAAAAAGCTTCACAAACGGCTTTTTTCCTTGGGAAATTTCTTGAGCATAGTTAAGACAGTATTGCTTGGCATCATTGAAGATTTTCCTGATGTCAAGCAATACTGTCTTAACT
>NZ_JAAHFV010000525.1:0-3244 GCF_010672755.1 Moorena sp. SIO1F2 | reverse complement strand
ATTTAAAAAAGCAATTTTCATAAAAATTGCTTTTTATTGTATTGATACAGTACCTTTGTGGAATCCCTTGCTATTTAAGGGGTAATCGCTCATTTAAACTAGTTATTGAGTATAATCAGTCTAGGATAGGCATTGATCATAACACCTAAAAACACTCAGATCTTTTTCCTACTGTTCCCAGATCCGCTGCTCCCTGTTCCCTAAAACCCAGGACGAAATACCTCAGCAAATTGAGAACTGCTACATATGCGTGTAATCATCCAACGAGTCAAATCCTCTCAAGTCGAAGTAGAAACAACAGTGATTGGGAAAATAGGGCGAGGGCTTAACCTACTAGTCGGTATTGCGGATACTGATACGGAAGCTGAATTAGACTGGATGGTGCGAAAGTGTCTAGACTTAAGGCTATTTCCAGACGAGACTACTGGTAATGACCGTTGGGAAAAGTCCGTGCAGGATATAGGTGGTGAGCTATTGGTGGTTAGCCAGTTTACCCTTTATGGAGATTGTCGCAAAGGACGTCGCCCTTCCTTTAGTCAGTCCGCTGCTCCAGAATACGCTAGGGCATTATATCAACTATTTGTGGATAAGTTACGGATGAGTGGGTTGCGGGTAGAAACTGGTGAGTTTGGTGCTATGATGGAGGTTTGTATAGAGAATGATGGTCCAGTGACGCTGTTGTTGGAGAAAGAAGCATTAGTGCGCTAAGGGAACAGGGAACAGGGAACAGGGAGTGTGGGAAGTTTGGGGAGATGGGGAGATGGGGAGATGGGAAACATTTTTATAGCGTTTATCATACTGACGAGGTACAGTAAATTTTCGTCTTACACCGACTCCCGACTCCCGACTCAAGACAAGTCAATGGAATAATAATCCAAACTACCAAGTCCTGGACCCTGAGTCCACCGTGAATCAGGTTTCCAAGCACCATTTTCTTCTTCCCGGCGGCGAGTGTAGACACTGAGCTGATTATCGTTAATTTTCAGTAGATTATATTGCCAGGGATAAGCGGATCGTAGTTCAAAGGTCGGTGCGCTAAAGGTGCCAGCACAAATTCCATGGAGTTTGCGCCCATCTCGGCTGAGGTCGTAAGGGAAAAGGCTGGCTTGGGCTTTGTGGATGTGCCCGTGGAGGAACAAACGGAATCCAGCAACAGCGAGTTGTTGCATGAAGCCTTGGTCGGTAATCCTATCGCTTCCGTCACTATTTAGGGGATGGTGCCAAACTGCAATTTTCAGAAAGTTGTCGTAATCTTTATTACGGCGAATCTCGGTCAGGGCATTGCTCACAGCACCTGAGTGGATGCTAGCACGGTCTCTGAAGTGGTGATCCAGTTGCCAAGCGGAGTTTAGTCCTAGGATCAGCAAATTTTGCTCTGGGAGATAGTCGATAATCCCTTGCTGGTCATAGTCTAGGGGATAGGGTTCAGTTTTGATAGCTTGATAGAATTGGCTGAAGTGGGCAAAGCGTTGTTGGTATTTGGTATCATCTCGAACCCAAATCGCTCGTGGACTTTCTTCGATGTAGTGACCCTCTTCGAGTTTACCTTGGTATTTTTTGCGTTCGCGTAGCGTGGCCGAAGGCCAATCGCGTAAATCATAAGCGTCTTCTGATAGTTCCCAGTTCAGGTCATGGTTACCGGGAACTAGAACAATTTGCTTCGGGTCTAGGGGAAAGTCTTGGCGGAGGTTGTCGAGAAACTGTTGTGCAGCCTGGTATTCTTGAGGAGTGGAATAATTGGCGATATCACCGGAGAGGATAAGACCATCAAGGTGAGGGATGTCAAGGTCTTGGGTGAGGTCTTGAGCCAGTTGGTTTGACCAAAGGGTAGCTTGGTCAAGGGTGGTGATGTGGAGGTCCGAGAGGTGGAGGATGTATATGGTTTTAGTGGCAATGAATTTGGGAGGATCGGCTTTGGGAGTGGGTTTGGGACAATAGATTGGGTTGTAGACTTGGTAGCGCTGTTGAATGGCTTTAATAGCTTTGATAGTGTACTGAAGAGTATCTTCATCATGAGTTGCTGCCAATTCTTCGTTGTTCAGGAGATTAATCAGTTTAGAAATAGTGGCTTCCTTGCCAATTTTTTCCAGGGCATATGCCGCACTCCTACGCAGATAATAGTGGTCATCATCCAGCAATTTAATTAAGGGGTCGATGGTGGCTTCTGTGCCGATTTTTCCCAGAGCATATGCCGCACTCCTACGCACAGAATAGTGGTCATCATCCAGCAATTTAATTAAGGGGTCGATGGTGGCTTCTGTGCCGATTTTTACCAAGGCATCTGCCGCACTACTACGCACATAAGAGTTGTGGTCATCATCCAGCAATTTAATTAAGGGGTCGATGGTGACTTTTGTGCCGATTTTTCCCAGAGCTTCTGCCGCACTACTACGCACATAAGAGTCGGGATCCTCCAGCAATTTAATTAAGGGGTCGATGGTGGCTTCTGTGCCGATTTTTCCCAAAGCATATGCCGCAATACTACGCACATCATAGTGGTCATCATCCAGCAATTTTTTAATTAAGGGGTCGATGGTGGCTTCTGTGCCAATTTTTCCCAGAGCATATGCCGCACTCCTACGCACATAATAGTGGTTATGATCCAGCAATTTAATTAAGGGGTATATGGTGGCTTCTGTGCCGATTTTTCCCAGAGCTTCTGCCGCACTAATACGCACAGAATAGTGGTCATGATCCAGCAATTTAATTAAGGAGTCTATGGTGGCTTCTGTGCCGATTTTTCCCAAAGCATATGCCGCACGAATACGCACCAAATAGTGGTCATCATCGAGCAATTTAATTAAGGGGTCGATGGTGGCTTCTGTCCCGATTTTTCCCAGAGCATATGCCGCACGAATACGCACCAAATAGTGGTCATCATCGAGCAATTTAATTAAGGGGTCGATGGTGGCTTCTGTCCCGATATTTCCCAGAGCATATGCCGCACTTCTACGCACAGAATACTCGTCATCATCGAGCAATTTAATTAAGGGGTCGATGGTGGCTTCTGTCCCGATATTTCCCAGAGCATATGCCGCACTTCTACGCACAGAATACTCGTCATCATCGAGCAATTTAATTAAGGGGTTGATACTGGCTTCTGTCCCGATTTTTACCAGAGCAGATGCCGCACTTCTACGCATATCAGAGTCGTCATCATCCAGCAATTTAATTAAGGGGTCTATGGTGGTTTCTGTCCCGATTTCTCCCAAAGCATATGCCGCACTCCTACGTACATCATAGA
>NZ_JAAHFV010000524.1:0-3276 GCF_010672755.1 Moorena sp. SIO1F2 | reverse complement strand
CAGACAAAGGCACTACAGTGGAATGGGCTAATCCCCACATTAGGATTGGTAGGGTAACCACGAAGCCAACTAGTGGACCAGCAATGCCTATATCAAATAAGGCTTTACGGTTAGGAACAGGAGAGCGTATATGAATAAATGCTCCCAATGTTCCCAAGAAGAAAAAGGGTATCGGGATAAAGTACGGCAGAGTTGTACGCACCTTGTAAACCATTGCGGCAAAATAATGACCGAGTTCATGAATGCTGAGAATTGCCATTAAGGCCAGGGCATAGGGCAGTCCTTGCAGTAAAAGCGCTGGGTCAGTAAGGGGATTTTCTGACACTCCAGCTATCTGAGTGCCGATCCAGGTGGTGGTAAACAAGGTAATGAGCATCAGACCCAATGCTAAACCAGGTCGCGTTAATGATTCAGACCCCCTGTAAGGTTTGGTTGATTTTTTGGTATTGGGCACTAGAGCAAAAAAGGGTTTGCCGCTAAAGCTTTCTTGAAAGACTACGAAGAAGCGATCGCCAAACTCAGCTTCTATATTTGACCGCACGGTACGGTAGGCTTGCTCTGGGTTAGTGCGGAGTTTGCCGCGACACAACACTACTTGAGGTCGGTACTCAATATTTTGGAGATAGTAGATTCCCCAGGGAAAACAATTTCTCAGCTCTGTTTCTTCTTCTCTAGTGATGGGACGAAGGCTTGACTTTTCAGTTGCCGATGAAATTTTGGCGACCGGGTCTGAGGTAGTTGTTTTAGTCGGATTCTCTTTGGTCATTGTTGAATTGGGAGCTGGGCGTCCCCACTGAATCAGCAGCCAGTACAACGGCAAGCAAATGACAAATGGACCGAGCAATAGGGCTGGTGGTATTGGTGTGTTCTCACCATTGAAAAGAGTCCAACCAATCCATACTAGTGGTGGAATCATCATTACCAGCCACAGTAACCAGACTGGTGTCTGAGTGAGGCTAGCAACGCTTCGCTGGATAACGAAGTAAGTGATCACAGCGAGTAAAATAAATGTAAATGGGAGTAGCCAGAGTTCCATGATTAAAGATCACACCGTCTACTAAAAACTACAATTAAACTACAAGCATTGTGCAACCCGATACTCCAGCAAAAGGCGATTTTGATTTTACGCCAAGCGGATCGTCTAATCAGCAACCTGCTGCATCCAAGCCACCACGCCTTGTTCTTGATACCATTTTTGCTTTTCCACCCAATCGAGATACGTTAGGTGGTACGGCTTATATTATTGTAGGAAATTCCTTCAACCTATTGATTGATTGTCCTGCCTGGAATGAGACTAACCAACAATTTTTGCGTGAGCAAGGGGGAGTCTCATCACTGGTAATTACCCATCGGGGTGGTATTGGTAAAGCAAAGGAAATTCAGGAGAGTATGGGGTGCCAAGTCCTGATTCAAGAACAAGAGGCTTACTTACTGCCGGGATTAGACCTAGTTACATTTCACCAGGAGTTGACTATAAATCCCTACTGCTACGTCATTTGGACTCCTGGTCACTCTCCTGGTTCTTCTTGTCTTTACTACACTGGTGCCGGGGGTGTGCTATTTTCTGGGCGTCATTTGCTTCCTAGTAAACAAGGAGAACTGTTGCCCCTGCGAACCCCGAAAACATTTCATTGGCCGAGACAGATTCGGAGTCTGCAATCGTTGCTTGAGCGTTTTACCCCAGAGACTCTTCAATTTATCTGTCCTGGTGCCAATACTGGTTTTTTGCGAGGCAAAGGCGTGATTGACCAAGCTTATCAGCGTTTATCAGCAAGTTTGGGCGAAGTTTAAAAACCCAGAAGAGCTATATATCTGACGCCCTGACCCCCTGATGCTCTGACGCCCTAATCTACAGATAATCTAACTTGCCTTAGCAAGAAAAGTATCAGAGGTTAACAACTTGATTGCTTCCTGATACTGAGTATCTGCTTTTGTTCCCACTTCGCTCAAACTAATTGCTTCTAACGGCACTTCCAAGTCTGGCTCAATCCCTAATTTATTAATATCCCGGTGATTGGGGGTCTCGTACTTGGCAACGGTAACTGCTAATCCTGACCCATCTATTAGTTCAAATAAGGACTGAATTAACCCTTTGCCAAAGGTTTTTTCCCCGACTAGCTTTGCCCTACCATTGTCCTGTAAAGCCCCAGCTAGAATCTCACTAGCACTGGCGCTGCCTTGATTAACTAATACAACCAAGGGGTCTTCCGTAAGAGCGTCACCATAGGCTTCAAAGCTACCAATGGTGCCTTGGCGGTTAACGGTGTAAACAATAGTGCCTTGATCTAACCAGAGGCGAGCAATTTCAATACCTGCCTGCAAGAGACCCCCTGGATTATTCCTGAGATCAAGAATATAGCCATCTGCACCCATCTCCTTGAGTTTAGCAACGGCGTGGGCAACTTCCATTGGGGCGTTGGCACTAAATTGAGACAGGCGAATATAACCGACTGGGTCTCTATTGTCCTGGGTATCGAGGACAGAATACACTGGGTTTAGGGAAATGCGATCGCGTACTATTTCCACCAATTTTGGCTGTTCTTTCTGGCTTTGAATCTTCAAGGTAACTGTTGTACCAATTGGTCCACGCATCCGCGCTGCCGCTTCATCTAGAGTCATGTCCCTAGTCAGCATGCCATCAATTTCTAGGATGTGATCCCGTGGTCGGATACCGGCTAAATCCGCTGGTGATTGAGCAATTGGGGTGATTACTTCTAACTGACCAGTTTCCACATCAATGGCAATTTGTAGCCCGACACCGGAGAGTTCACCAGAGGTGCTGATTTGCAAACTATGATATTGTTCAGGTCTGAGCAATCGTGTGAAGGGATCCCCAAGACTACCTAACATTGTTTCTATGGCAGTATAGGTAGCTTCACGATTAGGCAGCCGCTTTTTCAAGGTCTTCTGACGTAACGACCACCAATTTTGATGGTTAAAGGTATCATCAACGTAGGATTGAGAGACAATCCGCCATGCTTGGGAGAAAAGCCTTTCCTCCTGAGAGAAGGCAGCCGCTTTTGGTGTCCAGCAGGCAGACAATAGCATGATTGGCAAGATTAGTAACAGTCCAACCCACAAGGATCGTTTGTGCATGATCAAAATTATTAGAGTACTTGTTAAGTTATATTACCTGTAACCGCTATCAGGTATAATATTAGGGCTGTAACCGCCAGAGTTTACGGCAAATTAATGAAGCAAGTCATGTTAAAATTAACATCATGTAACATATAGGCTGTATTCGTTGTAACTTAGGGAGTCTTCAACTCCCTAAGA
>NZ_JAAHFV010000523.1:0-3287 GCF_010672755.1 Moorena sp. SIO1F2 | reverse complement strand
TAGTAATATTTTATAGCATTTATCAAATAATCAAATAGCTTAGGTACACAAGTTTTGGATTTTAGGGAATAGGGAATAGGGAACAGGGAACAGGTAAAAAATAGGTGTGTACAACCTCATTAATATCATAGCCCCTATAGATATTACCATAGGGATACTTAGGGATACTCTGGCTATAGTGTTAACAAAATTAAGCAAAACTTGAAAGTTAGTTAACAATCGTAAATAAAATATTAATAAAATCTATATTTTTAGTTAAATTTTAAGTTGACAATCCACCATTAGAATTAAGGATGTCATAAAAAATCAACTTAACAACAGGAGACTATTATGGTCACCGCCCCTACACCAAAGGCAACACCAAAGCCAACGGTCAAAATCGGTCAAACTCAACTACTGATCAACAACGAATGGGTAGACAGCGCCTCTGGGAAACGATTCGAGACGATTAACCCTGCTACAGGAGAGGTGATCTGTGATGTGGCTGAGGCTGATGCCCCAGACGTTGATAAAGCAGTAGTGGCGGCTAGGACAGCCTTTACCAGTGGAGACTGGCCCAAAATGTCGGCCACCCAGCGGGGGGAGTTACTCTACAAGCTAGCTGATTTAATCGAAGCAAACAAGGAAGAAATAGCACGGCTGGAAACCCTAGACAATGGGAAGCCCTATCGTGATTCCTTTAATGCAGATTTGTCCCTAGTCATTGCCTGCTATCGGTACTATGCTGGTTGGGCAGATAAGATTCAAGGCAAAACAATTCCCATCAGCGGACCCTACTTCTGCTACACGCGCCATGAACCTGTGGGAGTGGTTGGTCAGATTATTCCTTGGAACTTTCCACTGTTGATGCAAGCTTGGAAGTTAGGCCCAGCATTGGCAGCTGGTAACACCGTGGTGATGAAAACGGCGGAACAGACTCCTTTATCAGCGTTGCGGATCGGTGAACTGATTATCGAAGCAGGTTTCCCTCCTGGTGTGGTGAATCTTCTTTCAGGCTATGGACCAACCGCTGGGGCTGCGATTTCACATCATATGGATATCGATAAAGTTGCCTTTACCGGCTCCACTGAGGTAGGGCATCTAATTATGGAAGCTGCTGCTAAGAGTAACCTCAAGCGGGTCACTCTAGAACTTGGTGGTAAGAGTCCTAACATTGTCTTTGCTGACGCTGACATGGATAAAACCATTGAGGGCGCTCACTTTGCCCTGTTCTTTAACCAAGGACAGTGCTGTTGTGCTGGTTCCCGGCTGTTTGTGGAAGAAAAGTGCTATGACGAGTTTGTAGACAAGTGTGTGAAACGGGCGCAAAATCGCACAGTTGGTGACCCGTTTGATGCCAACACAGAACAGGGTCCCCAGGTCGATCTCGAACAGTTCAATAAGGTGATGAGCTATATTGAGTCTGGTCAGCAGGAAGGAGCTCAGATGTTGTGTGGTGGTGGTCGAGTTGGCGATCGCGGTTACTTCATCGAACCGACAGTGTTTGTTGATGTCCAAGATCAGATGAAGATTGCCCAAGAAGAAATCTTTGGACCAGTGATGAGCATTATTAAGTTCAAAGATATTGATGAAGTGATTCAGCGGGCAAATAATACCATGTATGGCTTAGCAGCAGCCGTGTGGACGAAGGATATTACTAAAGCTCATGCGATCGCAAACAATGTCCGTGCTGGTACTGTCTGGGTGAATTGCTATGATGTGTTTGATGCCGCTGCTCCCTTCGGTGGTTTCAAGCAGTCTGGGATTGGTCGTGAACTTGGGGAGTATGGCTTGCAGCAATACACCGAGGTCAAGACAGTTACGGTTAAATTGTAGCATTGTAGCAATCTCAAAGCCTGGGTTTTACTATCAATAACGCGAAAAGAAGGCTACAGCATAATTAGTTGGTAATTTAGGAAACGCTAATGGGTAATGGGGAATTGTAAGCCAATTTCCTATTACCCATTACTTTATGCTTTGCTCAAGCTTCAAGTTAAAGTTCAGATTAAAGTTCAGAACAATTGCTTATGATAGCATCTGCGGATAATTACCCTTTAATAAAAATCTCCCCATCTCCCCATTCCCCTCCTGGGAGGGGTTAGGGGTGGGTCCCCATCTCCCCATCTCCCTATCTCCCTATCTCCCCATCTCCCTATCTCCCTATCTCCCCATCTCCCTATCTCCCTATCTCCCTATCTCCCCATCAATTTTCTTGATTATGGCTAGTTAACCGGACTTGATATTATACTCGGACAATCATTTAAAGTCCTATGATGTTATTCCTTAAGGTTTCTTGATCCGGATCAATTTAGAAAAAAACAAGTGTTCAGTGTGAGTTGTCCATTTAGCAGCAGTTTATTAAATTTTGTTAAGCACCCTTGGCTTAAATCCACTAACATAGAACAGAATTAGAGAAAAGGGCTAATTATAGAGATTGAGAAGGTTTCATGAAGTACGGAATTGATATTGGTCACAACTTGCGTGCTGATACAGGAGCTCAAGGTATCAGAGTAGAAGATGAAATGAATAGGGACGTGGGAACGAGAGTAATTTCAAAATTGAGAGACTTGGGACATCAGGTAGTTGAATGCAAGCCTAAGAGTGCGAGTACTTTGGGCAGCTCGCTGCGGCAACGGTGCAATATAGCCAATGCTAATCGAGTTGATCAGTTTGTTTCAATTCATTTTAATGCATTTAATGGCCAAGCTAATGGAACAGAAGTATTTGCGATTAGTGATACTGCCAAAAAAATTGCCCAGCCAGTTTTAGAAAAGATAGTGGAGTTAGGTTACTTCAATAGAAAGGTGAAAAATGGCTCTCATTTATATGTCCTCCGATATACCAATATGCCAGCAATTCTCATAGAAAGCTGCTTTTGTGATTCCCAGAAAGATATGGAAATCTACGATCCAGAAGCATTGGCTAATGCAATTGTTAAAGGATTAACAGGAGAAGAGCCACCAACTACTAAATCTTCCTCTGACGATAATGTTATAGAATTACAAAAAGCTCTCAATCGTCTAAAAATTAAAAGTCCTGCTGGTCAGCCATTAGTAGAAGATGGATCTCTTGGTCAGGCGACTATCGCAGCAATAAAAACATTTCAAGCTATTGTAGGAATTAACCAAACTGGAATTGGTGACTCGACGACATGGCAGACTATTAATCAGATTCTTGAGCAACCCATACTTAGACCTAATCATGCTGGAGGGACCACGGTAAAATATCTCCAACGTCGGGTGGGAACTCAGGCAGATGGTATCTTTGGTTCAGGCACCGCAAGTGCTGTGATCAGATTTCAGAAACAA
>NZ_JAAHFV010000522.1:0-3306 GCF_010672755.1 Moorena sp. SIO1F2 | reverse complement strand
TCTTAAGCACCGAAAGAGCTACAGATGTGTAGAGCACCCAAAAGATATTGTTTTGTATCATCACTGACGTCTCAGTGATATTGGCTAACACGGTATAGGTTAAGAACAATAATGGCCAGAGATTCTCTGATGTTTTACTTACACGAAGCCAAGCAATAGCTCTTAGTAAACTAAAACTAAATCCAATTAGGTAGATTGATACTCCCAAGATTCCTAAAGCTAGCCATAGGTCGAGCAAGCCGTTGTGGGCGTTGGGAGCTGGCCACAATACTGCACGCCAGACATAGGCAGATTCACCATTAAAGCCATTCCAGAATGAACCATAGCCATAACCGAGCCACGGCTGTTTATTAATCATGTCCAACACGAAGGGCCATAGCTCTGTACGACCGGTCAAGGTAGCATCCTTACCGATTGCACCTAGCAAAGCGTCTGCATTATCTAACAACCAGATTAAGACGCTGCCTCCGAATGTTGTCATGGCAAATATAGTCGGAATCAGTAGGTCATATCGCCACCGTAACATCCGGTATAGATATAGAGAGAGTAACATAATTATAAGACTAACCAGTGCAGTTTTGGAAGTTGTAAATAGTAAAAGAATTACGGAAAAGCCAAACCCCCCCCAGAACAGTAAATTATTTTTTTTGCCCCGAATAGCCAGGAGCAAAAATACAACTGCACTGGGCACCATGACTTTGCCAAGAACATTTTTATGGACGTATATTCCTCGCCAAGTTCCAGCATGAACTCCCCCCATAATCCCGTATTTCGGCAGAGCCACAATAAACATAAAACTGAGCAATACTGCTACTCCGAACGCCCAACCCAGCATTTCTAGCTGTTCTTTGATGGTGTAGCGGCTGGCGAGGTAAACACCAAACAAAGTTGTGCCAATTAGGGCAACAGCACGGTTGATGGTCGTTGTTGGTTCAGAAGACCAGAAAATAGATACTACTGCTATCCCCACCAACAGACTGAGCCACCTATCTTTACTGAGGACATAAAGTACCTTTTTCCACCGTAGTGTTAGGAGGAAAAAGGTAACGAGATAAATTAATACGAACAGCAATCTACTGAGGGAGGAATCAAATTCTTGTATGACATCCCCCTCACTTCTGCCTCCTGATAAAATTACAGTGAGTACTCCTCCTGAATAGAGCACCAAGGAAACAGTAGTGAAAATTGGTTCAAAAAATGCCAACAGTTTTCTCATGAACCCTGGTTTATATTGAAAAATTGTAATTATAAATTTGTATTCATAATACTGTATGTAAAAGTTGCTAAGCTGTTTTGAATTTAAATGCACAACAGCTTAAAGCAATGAATGAAATTGTTTAAACTTAATAGCATCTGGCCAGCTAAGAGTGCATCCACACCCTTAAACCGGCTGAATCTAAGAGGCTCAGGAATTACCCAGATAGGGAAATTAAACCCTATCCCTAGGTTTGATTTATATCTCAGGCTGAGATAGATAAATTCGGACTAAGTAGAGATTTGCCATCAAAGTAGTCCGGAATCGGTGCTCCCATCAACCTCAAGATGGTTGGCGCTATATCTACAGGATGAGCTTCTGGCAAACTAGAACCGGGGGTAATTCCTGGTCCGCTTGCCATCAAAAAGCCTCTGGCTCGGTGACCACCAGGACGATTATAGGTAATTGGACCAATGCGTCCCACATCAGGACTATCCACTACATCTGTGGGACACTCGTGCCATACGACTACTAGGTCAGCATCTGGCAGTTTGGGGTTATCATCTGTGGCGACGTTATGGGTGCGCACTACTTGTTTAACTAATGGTTCTCCTGTCCTGCCATCGGTAAGGCGATAAAGGAAGTCTGTTAGGTTATCGCACAGAGCATCATACTCGGAAGGGTCAACAATACCATCTCGTTCCCGTCCTTTGAGGTTGATGCGAATATGTCCATCAGCAAAGGCGGGTAAAGCAAAGGCTTTCATCTTGGGCCAGAGGGGAGTATATAGAGTAGCTGGCATCCAACCCAATTGCACCTTGTGCTTCATGAGGGGATAAGGAGAGAGTAAACCGTGCTGGCCAGATTGTAAAAAGGCTTTATGGGTCCAGGTGTTGAACAACTGCTTAATGGGATTGGGTTCATAAATCTTTCGCCATACTTCCCCTGGCCAAGAGTTGCGGATTGGACGAGTAATTGGTGCTGGGGGAGTGACTCCGATTTTGCTGGGAGTAATGGCATACTTGCCAGGGAAGTTATACCGATAGAGCAATTCTGGCAGGAACATCATGCTCATCAAATCTGTAACATTGGCAGCCATGCCATGAACTGCGAAACACAAGATATAGACATCCTTAGGGGCAGCAGCGATAATTTTTGCGATCGCATCATCCACCGCTTCAAAGATTTTCAGCATCGGGTCTCCAGCCTTACCATTCTTTTTGCTCTGGTAAGGGTAGAGCTGGTGATCTGGTTGGCTGCGGTCCCACAGGTCATGACCAGCACTGTGAGTTTCACCGAAAGCGGTCACGAACAAGTCCCACGGTTCACGCTGAAGTAAATCCCGGCAAATCTCTGAGCGAGTGGAGATACTAGTTTTTAGAGCTTGCTGAATCCATTTAAAATAAACTGGATCCCACCAGCGACCATTATCTTTATGGAGCACTGGGTTTTTGCCGTATTGGGCAATAATATTGGGCAATAATTCCGGCGGTTGGGAATGGCTTGGCACAAAGGGATAATGTCCCCCCCAACCCAAAATTTGTAAGCCATTAATTTGATCTGACAGTCCTGATACTGGTACATCAAAGGCAGCAACCCGGTAGTCATTCCCTAAGGCATAAAATGGATTATACTCTTTATAATCGTATCCACTATAAATTTTGTCGCAGACTACTTTATAAGTTTCTGGATCAAATTTTATGGTATCCCAAAAACCGGTTTTATCTGGTAAACAACCGGTAGAAAACATTACCCACAAGGGTTCAGTGGATGAAAATTCAACTGTCTTATTGTTGTAGTTAACGGTATTGTTCAGGCGACCATAGATTCCTTGTTGCCGTATTTTGTTGAGGGTCTTCAGATGTCCTTGGGACATCCACTTCTCCAACAATAGCGGGTCAGCTGCATCCAGTCCAATAGCAATTACAGGGGTTTTCATGGTAATATTCTAGATTTTATATATAAGTAAAGCTAATCCATAAGAGCAGGTCTGGTTGACTAATCATGAGTAACCATAACTACGGTAATACCTGTATCGTGAAGTTCTCGGAAAAGTTTTAAAACTTCTAGAGTAGTTTGGGAATCCAAAGCACCAGTAGGCTCATCCGCTA
>NZ_JAAHFV010000521.1:0-3311 GCF_010672755.1 Moorena sp. SIO1F2 | reverse complement strand
GTTACCTATCACCTATCACCTATTACCTATCACCTATTACCTATTACCTATTACCTATTACCTATTACCTATTCTCTCTTCCCTGTTCCCTGTTCCCTGTTCCCTAAAATCCAGAAATTGTCTACCTCATAGCTATGATAATTGCTATATCTAACTGTTACTATTAAGTACAGTTTTGTACTCAACCAAGTTACTACGCTGTCCTAGCAATCGATTTAGGTGAAATTGAATCTGACCCTGAACCTGAGGAAATTTGCCGATCATGCAAGAGAGACTATAAAGTAAAGCATCTGTTGAGCTAAAACCTGTCTGGGACTTATGACGATAGATCCGGTAAGTCATCAGAGGGTAACCCAACAACAGCAATAAGCTCAAGCCATGGGTGAGCCATGCGATCGCAAATACTAACAGAGGTAAGAGTAACCCCCAGAACCAAATGCTCCGGCTTTCTTTGACCCAATGGCGTTCTGGAGTGTGACCGTGTAACCAGGCTCCCTCAGCGTAAGCATGACCTGCTCTTAAGAACCGTTTCCAGCACTGACTAAAACGTGTCATTTGGGCATCATGCCAAGTCATTTCAGCATCTAGGCGAAAAATCTTCCAACCCCTCTGGCGCAGCCGCAAGCACAGTTCCGGTTCTTCACCAGCAATTAGGGTCGGATTAAACCCTCCGACTTGTTCAAAAGCTTCTGTGCGCATCATTGCATCACCACCACAAGCGGAAGCTTCACCTACTGGTGTATCCCACTCCATGTCGCACAATCGGTTATATATAGATTTTTCAGGGAAGCGCTCTCGTCGGCGACCACAGACTACAGCGACATTAGGGTTGGCTTCCAGTTCCCCTTGAGCATAGTCGAGCCATCCCGCTACTACCTCACAATCCCCATCCACGAATTGGACAAACTTAAGATTTGGCTCTAAATGTTTAAGATAGATATATCCCGCATTCCTAGCACGAGCTGCAGTAAACGGTTTAGATAGGTCGAGTCCAATTACTTCTACCCCCAAAGAATGAGCGATTTCCACACTGTTATCTGTGGAGCCAGAATCGACATAAACCACACGAGCGGCGTTCTTAATTACAGACAGTAGACACTGACGTAGGCGTTCACCTTCATTGCGTCCAATCACAACTAATCCAATTTGCTTCACACCTTGGGGTTTGTATTCTACAGCTGAGAGAGTGTTCATCGTTTAACTGCTTTGAGAATTTAGCTCTTTTCTTGGACGAGGCAAAGAATTGAAACGTAGAGGTAGCACTGAAACGCTGTTTCCCTAACGCTCTCGTTGTGGGTGAAAGATTTTAGCCAGATTAAACTGTAGCAGATTCACCCTTGTACAGCTTTCTAGGGAAGTTTACAGGATCAGGAATTTTGATCGATAAAGTCTATCAGGGCATCATACTTGGGTGAACTCTTTTGGTATACATGTTCTAAAGCCCCCCAGCTTCCCCATTTACTCGGCTTCTTGATATCAGAAAAGTGCATAAATAAGCCACCGCCATGATTCTTCCATTCATTCAGAAGTTGTGTATAAATTTTATACATTTCTGGATGTCTATTAAGCTCAATGAAAAACTCAGTTAGTTTTTGATTATCGGACTTGACAAGATGTTGACCACCTTCGTAAACCACTAACTGTAGTTTTCTCTTATCTGCTACTTTGTGATGATAGTTAAAAATTTGATCAATATCACTTAAACTCTCATAGTCTTCTTCTGTGGGAAGTAAACCCCCGGATTTGATCTGCTTAAACGCTTTTGACACTCCGCCATCGGGTTCATTCAACCAAGACTCGATGGTGCTTTCATTTTCTTCGGCGTTTAAGCTGCCATTAAAATATCCCGCGATCGCAAAAGCATCAATACTATGTTGATAACAAGGGGCATTACCCTCTGCTACCCACAGAGGACAATCCAAAGCAGCATTTTCCAAACCAAGCCATACGGTATGGGTAGCCATAACAGACACAACTTGATTGCTGTCACTACCAAATACATTTTTCCAAATATCAGACATTTGAGCAGTACGCATTCCATACCATTGCATGTATGCATCTCCTTTATCCTTGCCCCACCTAGCTTGACCTTGAGCTAAGGCATAGTTAGCTTGTTGGAATTGCCAATTCCACACTTCATTAGACAGTTCCACATAAACCCTTAGATTTGGATCTAAGGTATCTTTAACTATTTGGGCAAAATTAGTGATATAGTCATCTGTAGCTTGATGGGGCATATTAAACCATGGATCAGCACCAATTCGATTGGCTAGTTTAACCATGATTTCTACAGGTACACCTTTACCGTAAGCGTAGGAGGCATCATCTACTTTTGGTCTATTTGCCCATTCCCTTTGCTTAGAATGATTGGTTTCCATCCAGTCCATAAAACGGATGGCTTTAAATTTTTTAATTTTATTGATGAATTCCGGATTAAAAAGTTCAGACTCGTAAGTATATTCATACTTAGCTTGAACAACACGAATGTTGCGAATATAATTACCCGTGTTATTAGGATCCGTAGCGGTAATTATTAAATAGATACTAGCCCCGGATGGCGTTACATTAATTACATCTCTTCCTGGCCTTGACGCTACCTCATCTTTGGTGGCATCAAACTTATATTCTATAGTGCCTTTTCCATCGTATAAAACCACATACTTTCCAGCTGGATAATTTTTCATCCCTGTAAAAAGTAGTGTAGCCACACGAGTATATTCAGGAGGAGCTTCTGGAGCAGGTAAAGACTTAACCCAGCCCTGTTCGTCTAAATCCAGTTTATCGTATTCCTCAGTATCCCACGAACCACTACAGCCTGTTTCTCCAGAGACACATTGAGTAATCCATGGTCTCGAGGATTTGAAGGCATCTAAGAAAGGAAGTTCAGTTGACCAATCAGCAATTCCATTCAGGTTAGTTCCTAAGTTACTAGTTTTATCCAGAGAGTTTTGAACCGTTGATTTACTGAAAAAAATATTAATTTTTTGAGAAAATTGTTCAGGATGTGTTGGATTAAGCGCAATGAATAAAGTTAGACAAAAACTAAAAATAAATAATGTAATTATTTGGTTTTTTGTGAAAACTATACTGTACACTAATTTTAACTATCAGGGCTAGCAAAACTGACTTGATAATTGGAAGTTATTGGTAAGCTGACTTCACTCAAGTAGCGTTAGTGGCACATTCACAACCGAGTCTAGCTAAAGTCTGAGCTAGTTCTGGAGCAATAGGCTCATCCCCAATCACTACCCAGGTTTTGGGTAGTGAAGGTTGGGAGGTTGAGAGTTGGGAGGTTGAAGGTTGTTCGCGTA
>NZ_JAAHFV010000520.1:0-3319 GCF_010672755.1 Moorena sp. SIO1F2 | reverse complement strand
TTAGGGAGTAGGGAGTAGGGAGTAGGGAGTAGGGAGTAGGGAGTAGGGAGTAGGGAGTAGGGAAATTCGGATCAAAAATTATCACACTTGATTTAGGATCCCTAGAGTATAAATATCAATAGGGTTGGCGAATTGTTACAGCTCTGAGCTAATTCACCAACCCTATTGTAAGTAACATTAAACGTAAGTATTAAGCTATCAGCCCTTCCCTTAGCGGTGGAACAGGCTTCGACGCTGGGAGGTAGCCATTAGCTGATCGCTGATAGCTGATAGCTGATCGCTGTTCGCGTAGCGTGCGCGTAGCGCATTAGCTTACCAGCCAAAACCCTAAACTAAGTTAATACTTACCTGCTCCAATACTGTGGAAATTGCTTGAATCAAAACTAGGGAATTTTCTGCCACAGTTGCAGTAATTTCCCTGGTCATCGGTAAGCTATCTACTACGATACCGGTACACAATAACATCATGTAGAGAATTGAGTACTTAAACATAGACCGGGCAAGTTGATTATCTGTAGGTTCCTTAAGCAGCAACCATGCTTTTTTGATAAAAATACTGCCCAAAAGAATAGCAACTATTCCATAAACGACGCCCGATTCTCCTAAGGGATAGATCAACAATAGGGAGGTGGGGACGACTAATAAGGTGTAATACCAAATTTGACGAACAGTAACCTCTTCACCAGCTACTACCGGTAACATCGGTATCCCAACTTTGGCGTAATCCTCGTGAATCATTAACGCTAACGCCCAGAAGTGAGGGGGTGTCCACAAGAACACAATCAGAAATAGTAACCAAGGGGCCCAACTCAATTCTCCTGTCACCGCAGCCCAACCCACTAGGGCTGGAATTGCTCCTGCTGCACCACCAATGACGATGTTTTGGGCAGTGTGGCGCTTGAGGATATGAGTGTATATGAGCATATAGAAGATAATGCCAGATAGCGCTAGTAAGGCACTAAGGAGATTAGCGAAGACTGTTAGCAGGGTGAACGAGAGTATTGCTAATGCGATCGCAAACAGCAAGGCATCACGAGGCTGCACTTTCCCAGAAGGAATGGGACGGTGGCGGGTGCGCAACATTTCATAGTCGATATCACGGTCATAGATGCAGTTAAGTACTTGGGCAGATGCTGCGGCCAAAGTCCCACCGACCAGGGTAACTAGCAATAATATGGGATCGACTTGTCCATCGGATGCCAACCACATCCCTGCTGCTGTCGTAATTAATAGTAGTGGAATAATTCGAGGCTTTGTTAGTTGATAGTAACTTTGAATAACCTCTCTTATGTTTTCATGTTGACGGGTTAAACTAGTCCCAAGCATTCAATTCACCAATTCCTTCTCTAAAAAGTCTCAAGTGTTAAGCATGTTCGTCCTTAGGGTTCCCGTAGGGTAGGAGGAAGCATTAAGGATGAAGGACCAAGGGTGAAGTTTGAAAGATAACAACATAGGGGTTGTTGAGCAACCAATTCATGGTATACTTCTTATGGTCTAATCTTTTCCAGAGGTGCGACCCGTGGCGAATTTAATTCTTAATGGTAAGAGCGCACCTATAGCATCGTTAGCAACAACAAGTAGACCAACAAGTAGACCGACAATTAGACCAACAAGTAGATAACGGTCCCCAGATCATAGTTTCAAGATGGGATCCCCTAGCGGCTCAATCTTCCGATTCTATTTAGCTGATCTACAACTTATAAAACCGGACTTGATAGTTTACTTGCCAGCTATCACACTGGATACGTCACACTTAATCCTTCACACTTCATACTTCATACTGACTTTGACACTCCACACTTGCGCGGTCACGTAAAGCGAAGACTGTAAACCCTACCAGTACTCCTAATAATGCTGCTCCCACTGCTTGATGGCAGATAGTTAGTAGTTCCACTTGTAGCCTTAACCGGAAGGTAGCAACACCGAGGAGTATCTGTAAAACTACCAAGCTAGCAGCTAGATTAGCTAACTTTCGCAGTACTGGATGTAGGGCTGGTGTCCGGGATGCTATCACCACGACGGCGACAGTTGCTACGGTCGCTGGCACCACACCAGCAATATGGCTATTCATCACGGTACACAGCTGTGTACCGCCAAAACACTGATGCACTGCCCAGCGGGAAGCGACTAGTCCACCTAATAGACTTTGTAGATAAACAAAAATCACTGCGGTTAAGCTCAGCCAAGGTAACTTCCCAACTGAACCTGTCCCTTGATAGGGGGTCAGCAGTGTACCAATCACGATTAGAGTTGAGAAAAATAGCAGTGCTGTTCCTAGATGAGCAGTGACGATATCAAACCGGAGCAGTTCTGTAACCGTCAGTCCCCCCAGGACTCCTTGAAAAATAATTAGCCCTAGAGCAAATGTGGATATCCAGGGCAGCCAGTTGGGTAAATCCCGCCGATGCCACCAAGATAAGCTAGCGAGAGCGATCGCACTAATACCAATCAAGGCAGCATCAAGGCGGTGAAACCACTCTAAAAATACTTGCAAATTCATCTGCTGGCTTGGCACCAGCTGACCATAGCATAAAGGCCAGTCTGGGCAAGCCAGACCAGCATTCATCACCCTGGTAGCACTGCCTACTGCCATCAACAGCAAGGTAGCGATCGCAATTTTCCACACCAAGCTCCGAATCCTGGCCTGAGGCTGGGTCAGGTTGTTGGAGGTTACATCATTCTGATTCTGATCAAGAGCCGATTGAGCTATAGCCATCTGCAATAGGAAAATGCAAACTAAGTTAATCAAATCCCGAGTAGTGGCTCATTTTCGTTGGTAGAAGATTGCCAATCTCAAAGATCATCTCTATTCCTATACCACTGTAACCAGCCTTTTCCTTAATTTCTGAAGCTTTAGAGATTTTTCAGATTGCTATTCCCCTGCCCTAAAGGGTCACAGTTACTTGGACTCAATGATTTACTATTGATTTACTTTTTTATATTTTTTTTAGCTATGTTAAGTTTTATTGAATAAAATCTTAAGTTTTGTTGAAATTTTTCGGGTGCTGTGCCAGTGATCCTAAAAAAAAGTCTAAAAATCTCTAGGTGTGACCCAATCAATTGTTTAGCTGCTTTACCGTAGTTAATAGAGCAA
The DNA here is from genome assembly GCF_010672755.1 of Moorena sp. SIO1F2. Classification (NCBI taxonomy): domain Bacteria; kingdom Bacillati; phylum Cyanobacteriota; class Cyanophyceae; order Coleofasciculales; family Coleofasciculaceae; genus Moorena; species Moorena sp. SIO1F2. The sequence continues at coordinate 225 of NZ_JAAHFV010000520.1, read as the reverse complement.
GCCAAGCTTGCTCTAATATCCTCTACTCACGCCCGTCACTGCTAGCAGGCCATCAGAATTGTTGTCTGTAATGTGGACACTATGGGCGGAGTAGCTCAAGATGAAAATCAGCTTGATGCCCTTTTAAGCATCATCAAGGCAGGGAAACGATTAAACTCTAAAATAGCAAAATCAGACCTTGAAAAAGAGACTGTATCTAACCTCTGGCAAGCAGTCAACTTAATC
>NZ_JAAHFV010000052.1:0-26661 GCF_010672755.1 Moorena sp. SIO1F2 | reverse complement strand
TTTGTTCTATCTCTAACCTTATGTTGGACCACAGTAGGGTGTGGTTCTCCTAACTCAAGCCAAGTGTCGCTGAATCGGGGTGGGAGTACATCCTTTACTCCAACTCGGTTGAGTGATGGTAAATATTCCGTACAACAGGCAACCTACGATGATGTTAATGGGGTATATACCCTAATGGTGCTCAATACTCCTGCGGGTAGTCCACCAGTGTTTCGGAGCAGGGATTTGCAGATGGCACGTCTGACTGATGAGCAGGTTGCTGCTGGGGAAAATACGTATCTGAGTATTGATGACAATCAGCCGGTGATGTACCTGACTGAAGACTTCCGGATTGAATATGTCCACAATGTCACTGAGACTAGATCTAATCCTCAAACTGGTCAACAAGAAACAGTAATCGTGCGTCAGCAATCCAGTTTCTGGGCTCCTTTTGCTGGTGCTTTGGCTGGTCAAGCTATAGGTAGTATGCTATTTCGACCTCAATACTATGTTCCACCGGTTTATCAACCGGGAGGGGTTCTGAATGGTTATGGTGGGTATGGTAACAGCTATAGTCAAGCAGTGAAGCGATATGAAACACGGTACAAAGCACCGCCACCCGTGGTTAAAAATACTCGCTCTTTCCGCACGACTGGTAGCTTAAGAAAATCTCCTGCAGCTAATCAAGCCACTACTCGTAAAGCCTCACCCAACGCTAATCGCTCCACAGGAAGTGGTTTCGGCTCAAGTCAGTTACGCACCTCTAGTCCATCTAGTACTAAGAAAGCCAAACCAAGAAGCAGTGGTTTTGGCAGCACGAAGCGATCGCCTTCTGGCTTTGGTAGTAGTCGTGGTGGTAGTCGTTCCTTCAGACGCCGCCGCTAGTTTAGACACCCCTTACCCAAAAGAAGCTTCTAAAGACTTTAGAAGCTTCTTATTTTGCTTGACTGCCAAGTTATTTTGTCATTGACTACCATAACCTGACTAGTACAACTGACTACTATAACTGGGGTGCTAGGATTCGAACCTAGGAATGGCGGGACCAAAACCCGCTGCCTTACCGCTTGGCTACACCCCATTCATTCCACTTCTTTGATGATAACAGATTTGACTGGGAATATGTCAAGTATTTTTTTAGTTATTTTTCCTTTGGCTTAAAGGGTGATGGGGTGATGGGTTGATGGTGACCGGAAGGAAGAGAAAGAGATCTTGATTGTTTGAACTATCTTGCTTTTGTCCCCCCTCTTCCTCTTTAACCTAGATTCACGCCGGATAAATCCGTAAACGTCGGTTGGGTTCATCGCCAAAGCTAGAAGACTTGAGGCGATAGTGTTCAACTAACTCGTGTTGCATCTTCCGCACCTTAGCCGATCGCGGCAACAATTCTACGGGTTGGCCTTTGGGAATCACAATTTGCTCAACTGCTAAACGGGCTTCTTCTAGAGCCTCGATTTCATCCTCGCTAACGCTTTGGGCAAATAACTCCAAATCAGCAGCATCGGGAATTGTGGGGTCATCCATGTGCAACAGACGCCTTAATGCCCGAGTAATCTGGGGGATGGAGCTAGCTTTGATAGCGTGAATCGGGATCTGACGAGATTTAGCAATGGACTTGAGCTTGGAGTGGTTTTTGACATGCGATCGCAATCCTAAAACCACATCAGCAGTATCCATGTTTTTTGTCAAGACCACAGGCAAATTGAGGATTTGGATCACTTGCTCGATTTGATGACGACTAATGCCGTAAGGATAGACCTGTAGTGGCAAATCCTCACCATTAGGTCCTAACATCTCCATCCCTTGACCCAAGCGCTCTTGCTGTGACCAAGATTCAGCCAGCAGCTGTTCAAACATACTATTTTCCCGAGCTGGCTTTGGTTCTTGAAGGGATAGGGGATTCATCTGCCCAGATGAACGCCAACCTTTTGGTTGGCTAGGAGTCGTTAGGGTAAGGTGACCCTTGCTCCGACCATTTAGGGGAGTGGTAACTGGAGCGCTAGGTAATTCTCGGGTAATGGTTACCTTACCATTTTCATCTTCTGTCCTGACTGGAGGATTTGGTTGACGTCCCCTGAGTAAATTATCAACCGTGTCCGCAACACTTTCATGTACTACCCAACGCTTACGCTCTAGCATTTCTACAGCGATTTCAAAGGTTGGGGGGGCTTTTCGCTCCAAAACGGTTTTCTGGGAGCCTCGCCGTCTGGCTTCGTCATCGCCTAGGGTTACAGCCTGGATACCGCCTACTAAATCCGAAAGAGTGGGATTTTTAATCAAGTTTTCAATCCGATTGCCGTGAGCAGTTCCCACCAGCATCACCCCCCGTTCCGCAATGGTACGAGCGGCCTGAGCTTCCAGTTCTGTGCCAATTTCATCGATAACGATCACTTCTGGCATATGGTTTTCCACCGCCTCAATCATCACCTGATGCTGATGTTCTGGGCTAGCGACCTGCATCCGTCGGGCTCGACCAATAGCTGGGTGGGGAATATCGCCATCTCCAGCAATTTCGTTAGAGGTGTCGATAATCACGACCCGTTTGTCTAATTCGTCTGCCAGAACTCGGGCAATTTCCCGTAAAGCAGTAGTTTTGCCTACACCAGGACGCCCAAGCATCAAAATTGACTTACCAGTTTCGACTAAGTCACGAATCATGCCGATGGTACCAAAGACCGCTCGACCCACACGACAGGTTAAGCCAATAATTTCCCCTGGACGGTTCCGAATCGCACTAATGCGGTGCAAGGTACCCTCAATTCCGGCTCGGTTATCACCGCTAAAGGATCCGACTCGCTCAACACAGTGATTGATTTGTGCGATAGTAACTGGTGTATCAGAAAGGTACTCTGCCCGATCACGAAAGCGCACTTCTGGGAAGCGACCGAGATCCATAATCACTTCGATCAAACTGTCCCTTTCAGGATGTTGCTCCAATAATGAGCGAATTTCTGCTGGCAAAATGTCTAGTAATTTTGGCAGGTCATCTGTAATTTTTTCACAGTTTGAAATCCCCTGAGTTTTGTCCACTGTTTCTTGGTGTTCCTTGGTAGGTATGGTCGCACAATCTAGTTGAAGATTGTCACTTACCTCTGAGGATTGATCCCTTACGGTCATCGCCTCAACCAAGTTATTTTCATAAACCACTGGTAATTCTTGATGGAATGACAGTTGTTGCTCTGAAAGCTTGTTTAGTGGAAAATTCACCATTTGTTTTGACCAAATAAAGCGATTTCTGCTGTTAATTTTTGCCCTGTTAAACTTTTGGTTGTTAGTCAGGTTTTTGATTTAGGTCATGTTTGATTTTACTCCTAATAATTGAATGTTTTTATGCCAATTTAATCGAACAGTATTCCTCGATTAAAGTCAAGAACATGGCATACTCTGGGGAATTTTTTTGACTGATTTGAGTTGAGCCACCAGGGCATGGGCAGTTGCCACAGCCTGCCAGAGCAGATCGGGTACATCTTCAAGGTTTCTATAAGAGGGATTAGGCACGAATCCCTGGTGGTGATCAACGTTTTGGTCATAGTCTTGTTCTAACTTTTCTAGAATCGGTGAGAGTAGAACTCGGGCGTAGCTACCGTAAGCCACACCGGCAACGTAGGGTAGGTTATTTGGTTGTTCGCCTAGGGTGGCCTTTTGGCCAAGGTTGTTGTAAGAACGTTCAACCGGCAACCTATCAACTTGGGCTAGCTTCAAAAGCCTAGCTGCTCTTAGTTTGCTGACGGTGTGGTTATTGGTACCACCAGCTAACTGTACGTATCCTGGTAATCCAGCAGCGATGACTTTCTGAGCGAGTTTGATAGCAGCATGAGTTGTACCCATGCCTATATCCCCACTCATAGGACGTCCATCAGTTTGCCAGATTAGAGGACAGGGTAAAGGCTGGATGAGTTGGTAGATTTCCTTTAGGTAGTCAATCAAATCTTTACCATCTGGGCAGCTAATGGCTAGGAGTTTGAGTTGAGCGCACCAGGGTGCGATCGCATTCCAGAGTCTTTTAAAATCTGGTAAATTCCCGACTTTGGTGTGAATTTCTATAGCATCAACGTCATTGCTTAGAATCAGGGGTGCGATCGCAAAAGGAGCTGATACGTATGAGCGAGTAGTGATCAGCTGATGGGGGCAAACTGGCAGACAACGACCACAGCCATAGCAGCGTTGGTCGATCACACCAGAGTAAGCTTCACTGCCATTCTGGAAAGTAATTGCTTGTGCTGGGCAAATCTTTTCACAGGGACGGGGGCAGTCCCCTGGACACAAATCTGAGTCAAATTCGGCTTTTCGGAAATGGGGGTCTTCCCCATCATTCAAGCTCACCATCAGCCATGGTCTGCCACAGAATCCAAACCCTCGCTGTTTGGCTTCATTTCCCATGGTGTTGGCGACTTGTAAGGCATCTTTCGCCGCCGAAATGACCGCCGGGTCAGCTGCCACATCAATACAATCGGCACCGGCGAGGGTGTAAGCCAAGGTTAGGCTTCTAACAGCAGGGAGGTGTTGAAAACTGGCTCCGCAAATGAGCTTGAACCAATCACCCTCCCTTAAGGAATGTAAGGGATAGTAAAGTTCATTCACTCCTATATGCTAAATCTTTAACGCGAAAATGGGGAGACTAATTTTACAATTCGAGTAATGAAAAAGGCATTTTTTGAGGCGCTTACAATCCTTTCCGGGGGGGGAAATCCCTCAATTGTTTTCCAAAAATGCAGATTTAGGGTAGCTGGTTTTATTCTTACACCAAATATAGCGGTTGAATTTCTACAGCTGATCTCACTAAAATAATGGTGTCAATTAATTCAAAATTCTTTTTAATTCAAAACTCTTTTTATTAAAACCCATCCCACGTGATAGTTAGTCGTGGGATGGAGTTTAAGCATTGGGAATCTTGGCGCTTATTCGGTTAATCAATAATCGCGTTAAGCAGGACCTCGGCTAAGGTCATATTCTCCATGTCTTCCAGAGTGACTGTGTCCACGATGTCAAATTGAGCCCCAGCTCCTTCAAGGTCATCATCAAGTGCTTTGAGAAACCGAGTTGCCATGGCATCATTACCCACTTGGATCAGTGAAATGCCTAGTTCTTCATCCCGGTCTATGTGCCGAGATGCTTCAATGATCACTCGCATTACGGCTTTGCGGTCATCGGGCTCACCATCGGTTATCACCAAGAATGTTTCCCCATTGGGTTTGGTTTGCCCAGCCGCTTTGCGCTTAAAGTAGTCATCGGTGGCATCCTTTAGCACACCAGCGAGATCGGTGCGACCCATGGGATCATTTTCTTGGAAAATTTGTTCTACTTTATCTGAGGTAACGTTATCGTACCGTCTAAAGCGACTAGAAAACAGGTAAACCGTAATCCCATCTGGATCGAGCTGTTCACATTTTCTGGCCACTGCTAAGGTAGACTCTTGGGCAATCTGCCATCGACTTTTGCTCCTATCTTGGGAGTCTGGGCTAGACATACTGCCGCTTTTGTCGATGATTAACGTATAGTCACGGTCTTCCACGAGTGAACCTCCCACGAAAAAATTTCCTCCTTACCTTTACTGCCACGATTTCTTAATCTAGCTTAGCTAATACTCCCACAGCTCATCTGGATGTTTTAGCCTTAGGACCCTTAGCAGAAGTTGATTATGCCAACATTATGAAACCATTATTAAAAGCATCTTTCAACGGCAGCACCTTAGACTTGCTTATCAGGGTAGGTAATGGTGGATTTATTTGATTGACTGTTGTCTCTATTTACTATTATAAATTAAAATAATAATCTTAGAGATTAATCGTAAAATATTGACAGTTTGCTTAGGAGCTGTGTTACCTGCTCACCATCAGATGATACTTAACGAGTCTGGCAATCAAGACCGAGTTTCTTTCAAGGCTTGCAAATAATCAATTGCTGCCTCTAGTTTGGAGGGATAGGAGTCAGAAAATTCTTCAAACCACAACCCTTCTGCTGAGTTTGGAGTTAAGCCTTTTAGCCACTCAGTGGCTTGCTGATTAAGGGCTTCTCGTTCTCTTTGCTTTTGCTGCTGAACTCGTTTTTGTTCAGCTTCGAGTTCCTGCTGTTGTTTGAGAACCTCTTCTTGGTCTTTTTTATCAAACTCTGTTCTCATCTCAGCCAGCTCCCGATCCTCAGCAGTAGATACCCAATCAGGTATTTTCGCTGGTGATTCACTAGTTGGTGGATCAGTTAGTGGCGAATTCACTGGTTGTTCCTGAAACAGATGCTGTTGTTTCGGTTGAACACCAGCATCTTTTTGTTCATATTCAGCTTTGAGTTGAGCTAACAAGTCATCCATTGATTCCATGACTTTGGTCTCCTCTTAAATTGTTAACTGTTGAGGGATGTTTTTTAAACAGTTAACTTACAGCACTGTCACAAGCCTCGAACCCTGACGGGATAAATCCCACTAACTTATCCTATGCTTTAGTCAATAATAGCATTGATCAAAACTTCAGTGAGAGTCATATCCTCCATCTGATCAATAGTTACCGTATCTACGATGTCAAACTTAGCCCCAGCATTTTGCAGCTCATCATCTAATATTTTTAAGAATTTAGTTGCCTGGAGATCATTCCCGATTTGGATGAAGGAAATTCCTAGTTCTTCATCGACATCAATACGCCGTGATGCTTCTATGATCACCTTCATCACAGCTTTGCGTTCATCAGGCTCCCCATCAGTGACGACTAAGATGGTTTCTCCATTTTCTTTGGTTTGGCCACTAGCCTTACGTTTAAAATAGTCGTTGGTGGCATCGAGTAAAACACCAGCTAAATCCGTGCGTCCCGATGGTTCATTTTCCTGGAATATCTGTAGCACTTTATCTGCGGTTACATTGTCGTAGCGTTTAAAGCGACCAGCAAATACATAAACCGTGATGCCATCTGGATCCAATTCTTCACATTTATTGGCTAAGGCAAGGGTAGACTCCTGCATGATTTGCCAACGGCTTTTGCCAGCAAGTTGATCCCTAATCGACATGCTGCCACTTTTATCGATGATTAAGGTGTAGTCACGTTGTTCGAGCATTGCTAGTCTTACCCACTATCATCCTACACCTCTAGGGTATCAAACTTATCATTTTTGACTAGTAACAGGGTTGGGTATCGATAAATATCAGCTATCAGCTATCAGCTATCAGCTATCAGCTATCAGCTATCAGCTATCAGCTATCAGTATTTAGCTTATGCCTTAGGTCACAGGCTAGAAGCCTGTGCCAAGCTTTTGAATAAAATAAGCTGACCGCTGACCGCTGACCGCTGAATGCTTACAGAGCTATACCGAGACTATAAATTGGCTACAGAAACGAGTCCCGGCAAAGTCTCTTTGAGGGGTTGCCAACGGAAAGCACGATCTCCTCCCATCTCTAGGATTACTTTTACTCGTGGTTCTTGCTGGGGCAATGTGGTTAGATAGTCAACTTCTTGACTAGATAGAATAATTCCTTCAATAATCCACAGCACCAACCCTTTAGATTTGGGAGATAGGGCTGACAGTTGGTAGGTGACCAAGGGTGGCAGGTAGTAAACATCACCGACTGCAGATGATTTACCCATATTTTTCTTGCCCAGATGAGGAGGGCGAACACCGTGAATTCCAGTTAGATAAGCGGCTGGATCTCCTAGTCCTTTGGCAGTAATGGAAACGGTGATATAGCCAGCAGCTCGCAAACGCCGCTGATAACGACCTTCAAACCCACCTTCTAATGGTGCATAAACTGCCAATGCACCAGACTTTTCTAGTGCCCGGATGAATGACTTGCCGGTGGTGATCAGTGCCATTGCTACCTCTGCTTCTGGTTTAAGTTTTGTGAACTCCTGTCAGCCTCCTATTATAAAGGACTGTTGGCAACTTCCCTCGAAGGTGCTGGAAACAGAGCACGATATCGCGGCTTGGCACAACAGCAGCACAAATATGACCGGTTATCAACAATCAATAAGGATTTCAGTATAAAAAAACCTGATCAGAATGGCCAAACTGAAAAAAATTATACTTGAGATAGGAGGCAAATTTACATAGATCTAGCACATGGCATTCATCGTATCCCATGGATACATAGTATGTTTTCCGGTCCTGTGATGTCCGACATATCCGACCTTTCTGTTTGATAAAGCTATTATCTTTGAGCGCAACTAAGTATTATAAAACATAATTATGGCTCCCAATCCCACCATCATGAAAGCTGTTGAGCAGCTAGACTACCGCGTCACTGTTGGGGATGTTGCTGCCCAAGTGGGTTTAAACATCCATCAAGCCGAGCAAGGTTTACTTGTCCTGGCCTCGGAAGTAGGTGGACATTTACAAGTGGCCGAGTCAGGGGATATTGCTTATCTGTTTCCCAAAAACTTTCGCGCTATTCTCCGCAACAAGTCCTTAAAGCTACAGTTGCAAGCATGGTGGGAAAAGGTTTGGGCTGTTTTATTCTACCTGATTCGGATTTCCTTCGGGATTTTCCTTCTGCTTTCCATTGTGTTGATGATTGTTGCGATCGCATTTATTGTTCTGAGCCTCAAAGCTGGCAGTGACAATGATTCGGACGGAGGAGGCGGAGGAGGAAGTCGTTCTGGTGGTGGCGGCGGAATCCTGTTTTTGCCCCGTTTATGGATAGGACCGGATCTGTTTTGGTGGTTCAACCCATCTTACTCCCACAATAATTATCGACGGCAACGGCAAAATTCCCGTTCTGGCCGAGAAGATAGTGAGATGAATTTTTTAGAGGCTGTCTTCTCCTTTCTGTTTGGTGATGGCAATCCCAATAGTAATTTAGAAGAACGTCGCTGGCAAACCATTGGTACTGTAATTCGCAATTCCGGGGGGGCTGTGGCAGCGGAACAGATTGCTCCCTATCTTGATGAGCTAGGAGAAAGCTACCAGCGAGAGTCAGAAGACTATATGTTACCAGTGCTAATCCGATTCGATGGACGCCCAGAGGTTAGCCCCTCAGGGGATATTGTCTATCACTTCCCTAAGTTGCAGACAACTGCTGCCAAACAGAATCAACAATCTGTGCCAGCTTATCTTCGTGCCAAGTTGTGGCAGTTTTCTCTGGCAAGCAGTAACCAGATTATGCTGGCGATTGGGTTAGGGAGTGTAAACTTCGTTTTAGCCTTAGTCCTGGGTTCCCTGTTGCAGGGGGGTGAGATTGCTGCACAGCTAGGAGGGTTTGTAGTCTTTGTGCAGCTAATTTACCCTCTGTTATTGGCTTATGGCGTAGGATTCTTGGCTATACCGTTGCTTCGATACTTCTGGGTTCAGCGGAAAAAGAAACAGATTGAAGCTCAGAATCGAGAACGGCAGAAAAATGCGATCGCACTTAATCAGGCTGATCAGGCTTTACAGAACAAGATTGCCTATGCGGAACAGTTTGCCGCTCAAAATGTGATTCGGGAAGACAATTTGGTTTATAGCAGTGAGAAGGATTTATTGGATCAGGATCTAGAAAGGAAAGACCAAATTGATACGGAGTGGGAACGGCGCTTAGAATTGGGGTCTACTCAGAATCTTGATACAAATCACTAATTAGTAAATTCAGCGGTCAGCTGTCAGCGGTCAGCTGTCAGCTTTGTGGAACAGGCTTCGAGGTCAGATTCAACAAATGGTTACGTTTTTGATTCAAAATCTAACTTCTAACTTCTGACTTCTGACTTCTAACTTCTGACTTCTGACTTCTGACTTCTGACTTCTGACTTGCGCGTAGCGCTATATCAGTAATTACCGGAAGATGATCCGAACCAAGATCAGGACCAGTTCTCATCTTGATAACCTTAACATCTCGACTAACTAAACAGTGGTCTACAGGAATAGCTAACCAAGGATTGGCTGGTGAAAATTGTGATAGGGTTGGTAGAATGCCAAAGCCAGCACGAGCGTCATGCAATCCGGAACTTTCGATTAGACTTTTATAGTAGGGTGACCACATTGTAACGTTTAAATCACCAATTAGCACCACTGGTTTTTGAATTTGTCTGATATAATCCCCAATCTCTTTTTCTAAATCTTGATTGCGCCACTGCCAACGTTGCTTTTCCAAATCCTCTTGCTGGCGTTGCTGAATTGAAGTATGAATGCGCGATTGTTTGGTTTTGGTCAAGCCCCCTAAATCCCCCAGCGAGCAATCCCTCGCTGGGGGACTTTGATAGTTTTGTTCCCCCCAGCGAGGGATTGCTCGCTGGGGGGCTAGGGGGGCAAAATCATACCCATAATCAGCAACGCCAAAATCCCCTGGCTTCCCAAAATAAAATTGTGGATAGGAGTGAGTAACAATGACTGAAGCGTCTGCACCAGCAATCTTTAAATCTAATTTGACCAGACCACGATATTTTCCGTATTCCAGAATTTCTGATTCTTGTAATGGTAAACGACTGTATACTTCCATCTGAAGTTCTGGAATACTGATAGTATAGGGTAAAACCTCTCTTAAAGCTTCTAATTGTTTAGGCCAAGGGTCTTTTGCTTCTAAAAAAGCGGCAATGGTCGGCTTTTCTTCTTTAACCAAGGCAATAGCATCAGCATACTGGGTATTGGAAAACGAGACATTGAACAGAAACAGACGCATGGGTTCACCAGAAGCGCCAAAGCTTAGTTTAGGTATATACCAAGGAATGATTTCTGTCAAGTTAATCAATAAGCAAAATAACGTGACTATCAACCAAACTTTGCGGCGAGTTAGGGCAAAATAAATTAATGGTAACAGCCCTAATAACAAATATTGATGTTTAAAATGAGTCGTGAATTCTAAGTAGATGTTATCTCTAAAAAAATAGCTAGTTACGGAGAGTAATGTGACAAGACTAGTTAAGATAATGAATAACGATAAAATCCAGTTGTTTAATACCTTAACTAATGGATTAGAAGTCGAGTTAGTCATCAACTTTGCCTCTACCGTAATTGTTATGCTAAATAAACAGTCTGTAAGAGGGAACAGGGAACAGGGAACAGGGAACAGTGGGAAGAGGCCGTATTCATATTTTTTAGTTAACTAGCCTAAGTTTACTGGAACTTTAGCATAAAAGGTACTGAATAACCATTACTCTAAGCTGTTTATATTTAACAACTGGTTCTCTCGATTAGATAGGGTATATAGGGATAGGGAGCAGGATTTTCAGATTATTTACTAATTGGGAAATAGGCAATTTAAAGCAACACCAGCTTACTCTCTACTCCCTACTCCCTACTCCCTACTCCCTACTCCCTACTCCCTACTCCCTTCTAAAACCAATAACAACAGTACCTCACCCTATCGATAACTGCTAGATCAATCAATCTGGGATAGTTTAGCACTAGAGTAATAGTGACTCAAAATTTGTAGGTAATTCAATCCCCGACGGGATAAGTTGTAGGCTCCCCACTGACTTAATCCTAATCCGTGACCATAACCACGACCGTTGAATTGGAAACCATTTTCGGTTTTAGACACGGTAAACAGCCGACTTTTCAGACCTAGGATTTTGCGTAATTCCTTGCCCTTAATCGTCTTTGTACTCCTACTGCCTTCTACTTTAAGAGTGATCACCCTACCTCGGGGTGTCCTTTCTACTGGAGTCATGGCGATAATATTACCAACACCAGGAATCTTCTGGCTCAGTTGACTAGCAGAAAAGGTTTTTGTCCACTGGTAGACTGGTGTGCCCTGATCGTAATCAGGTACACCCTGTAGATAAGGAATGGGTTCACTCCACCAAATATCTTCTACATTTTCTGTATGTCCTCCAGAGGCAGCATGGAAAACAGCGAGAATCACTTTATTACCATGAGTCATTATCTGTCCAGCTGTGGCATTAACCGCTTGATGAGTGCTTGCTGTTTCGCTATTTAGACCTTTGTAAACTTGCCAACGCTGGGTATCCCCTATATCGTAGATATCGCTCTTGGATTTGTTCCGTTGATGGAGCACATAAGAACGAGCTGCTACTGCTTGGGCTTTCAAGGCTTCTATCGGCCAACTGGGACTCATTTCTGCGCCAATCACACTATAGAGATAGTGTTCTAAATCAACATGGTTGACTGCTGTTAACTTATTGTCAGAACTAACCAGTCGAGTGCGTCCCCGGTACCAGCGATCGCCTATCCAAACATAACCATTGTCTTTTGGTTCAATCCAGAGGGATTTCCCTTGCCACTGACCTAACTTAATTCCACTACCGTTAGTTTCCGCAGTCATACCCGCCATGGCTTTTAAGTCTCCCACGGCTTGACCTGTCCCATCTCGGACAATGGCTGTGGTGGAACTCCCCAAGGTTACCTGTTTGACTCCCTGCTCAACCGCTATTCGCAGTTCTATCGCTGCCTGAACTGGTGCGATTAGAACCATCCACAATAAAAAAGAGAGCCACCAATGACGCCCTCCTAGAACAATGATTGACTTGAGCATAGTTACACTAAAGATGGGAAAGCCTTTTGATGCCATATTTACTAGTTACTGATTACTTATACGAAGAGGAATCTTCTTGTCCTGATTAACAGCGATTCAATCTTACTCTGAGTTGTTCCAATCAGACTTCTGTTGTTAAGCTTTGACAGTTAGAGAAAAGCCTAATACTTAATTCCTCTAAGACTTTCAACCCTTGTAGGGAACCTCGAATTAGTCTGGTAGCTGCTATTGGTTGCTTTAACATACCCATGGCTAAGGGGAAGGGTTTCAGTGACCCATCAGCACTAATAGCTGGGGTAAGGTCTGGGATATTGTAATAGCTATCATCACTAATCACTCTTACCATTGCTACAGCAAATCCTTTGGGATTAAGTACCGATAGGGTCGCAAATCCTTCCATATCGACTACATCAGCTTGGTAGCTCTGACCCAGTTGACGCTTTTCTAAGCTAGAGGAAATTATGCGATCGCTACTCAATCCCCTGACTAAATTAGCCTTGTTGCCCAGTTGCTGCTGAACTAAGCTAGTCAGTTGGCTGCAGCACTGTTGCACCAGTGGTTGAGGTCTATCTTGGTTTCGGTCGATAGCAACACAATCGTTATACACAACAATATCACCAACGGAATAGTTAGGAGATAAGCTGCCACACAATCCCATTAGTAGTATTTTAGGTAGGGAGTGCTGGGGAAAATTTGTTGTAGTTTGTAACCATCTTTCTAGATACTTAGTTACAGGCTCTTCTCCTATCGGAATAGATAGAATCAGAGGTAATGGACGACCAGTAATCTGCTTGATTCCTCGACAAATTGCTTGGTATTCTGCTCCTTGGGGAACAAGAATGATCGTGACCGGAATAGTTGCTTGGGAAAGGTTCATACTTTAGGAAAGGGAAAAGGGAAAAGGGAAAAGGGAACAGGGAACAGGGAACAGGGAATAGCTAATAAGTAAACATAATCTCTATATCTAATAAATATTAGCTATAGTCTTACTTGAGGTTGATTCCCTGTCTTGATGTAACCCATAGCTATTCCCTCTTCTGTCTTTTCTCTTCACTGTTCCCTGTTCCCTATTCCCTGTTCCCTAAAATCCAGAAATTGTGTACCTCATAGCTATGATAATTGCTAGATATGAGTTTAAATAAACCAAAACGGCCAACAATTTGGGCAACAGCTCTAGTTAGTTTGATCTCAGTAGGACTAATTACGCCCCTGCCCACAGTGGGACAAACTACCATTGCCCAACAACAGGAGTCAGCACAAGCACAACTAACTAAAGCTAAGCAACTGAATCAGCAAGTTATTGAGCTGTATAAGCAAGGGAAATACTCCGAAGCGATTCCCCTTGCCCGGGAAGCTTTGAAGATTCGACAGCAAGTGCTGGGGGAGGAACACCTTGATGTGGCAACCAGCCTCAATAATCTGGGGTTACTCTACTATTCCATGGGAAGGTACCAACAGGCGGAACCCTTGTATACCGAAGCCTTGGAGATGAGGAGACGCTTGCTGGGAGATCAACACCCTGATGTGACTACCAGCCTGAATAATCTGGCGGGACTCTACTATTTTATGGGAAGGTACCAACAGGCGGAACCCTTGTATACCGAAGCCTTGGAGATGAGGAGACGCTTGCTGGGGAACCAACACCCATCTGTGGCATTAATCCTCAATAATCTGGGGGGACTCTACAAATCCATGGGAAGGTACCAACAGGCGGAACCCTTGTATACCGAAGCCTTGGACATGAGGAGACGGTTGCTGGGGAACGAACACCCTGATGTGGCATTAAGCCTGAATAATCTGGCGGTACTCTACTCTTCCATGGGAAGGTACCAACAAGCGGAACCCTTGTATACCCAAGCCTTGGACATGAGGAGACGGTTGCTGGGGAACGAACACCCTGATGTGGCAAGCAGCCTGAATAATCTGGCTTTACTCTACGAATCCATGGGAAGGTACCAACAAGCGGAACCCTTGTATACCGAAGCCTTGGACATGAGGAGACGGTTGCTGGGGAACGAACACCCAGATGTGGCAACCAGCCTCAATAATCTGGCGGCACTCTACTATTTTATGGGAAGGTACCAACAGGCGGAACCCTTGTATAACCAAACCTTGGCGATGAGGAGAGGATTACTGGGGGATGAACACCCAGATGTGGCAACCAGCCTCAGTGGTTTGGCGGCACTCTACAAATCCATGGGAAGGTACCAACAAGCGGAACCCTTGTATAACCAAGCCTTGGAGATGAGGAGACGGTTGCTGGGGAACGAACACCCAGATGTGGCAGCCAGCCTCAATAATCTGGCTTTACTCTACTCTTCCATTGGAAGGTACCAACAGGCAGAATCCTTGTATACCCAAGCCTTGGAGATGAGGAGACGGTTACTGGGGAACGAACACCCAGATGTGGCAGCCAGCCTCAATAATCTGGCTTTACTCTACAAATCCATGGGAAGGTACCAACAGGCGGAACCCTTGTATACCCAAGCCTTAGAGATGATGAAACGGTTGCTGGGGCACCAACACCCAGATGTGGCAACCAGCCTCAATAATCTGGCTTTACTCTACGAATCCATGGAAAGGTACCAACAGGCGGAACCCTTGTTAACCCAAGCCTTGGACATGAGGAGACAGTTGCTGGGGGACGAACACCCAGATGTGGCTACCAACCTCAATAATCTGGCTTTACTCTACGAATCCATGGGAAGGTACCAACAGGCGGAACCCTTGTATACCCAAGCCTTGGAGATGTATAAACGGTTGCTGGGGCACCAACACCCAGATGTGGCAACCAGCCTCAATAATCTGGCGGCACTCTACAAATCCATGGGAAGGTACCAACAGGCGGAACCCTTGTATACCCAAGCTTTGGAGATGTATAAACGGTTGCTGGGAGAAGAACACCCAAATGTGGCAGCCAGCCTAAATAATCTAGCTGGTTTACATCACAGTCAAGGAAACATTGAGCAAGCCCTAGAGTTTCTCGAAGCGGGATTAGACATCCAAGAACTCAATCTAGAACGTAATCTCGTTTCTGGTGCTGAAAAGCAAAAACGAGAGTACATCAAAACCATCTCTGGGACAAGGGATGCAGCCATCTCTCTGCACCTAAACTCAGCTGGTGATAATGAAAGAGCAGCTGGTCTAGCTTTAACAACTATCCTGCGTCGCAAAGGTCGTTTACTGGATTTCTTGACCCATAGTCAGCAACTGTTGCGTAAACGCTTAGATTTCCAAAGCCAAAAATTACTAGACCGACTCAACAATACTCGCACCCAACTCGCTAACCTCACCTACAACCGACCGGATAAGCTTCCCCTTGAAGAATATCGTAATCAACTCGATGAATTAACGAATCAGGAACAGCAACTAGTCGTAAAAATTAGTCGGCGCAGTCGTGAATTTGCCCAAATCAATCAACCAGTCACCATCGAAACCATTCAACAACTCATTCCATTAGATACGGCACTGGTAGAATTTGTAGAGTACAAACCCTACAATCCCCAAAAGAGTAGCTGGGGTAATCCCCGTTATGCCGCCTATGTACTCCGTTCTCAAGGCTCACCCCAAGGCATTGATTTAGGGGAAGTAGATGCGTTGAAACCTCTGTGGGAGATACTTGAATTATCCCTTCAAGACAAAGGAGTTACCATCCCTCAGTTAAAACAAGCAGGCCGTAAAGTAGATGAGAAGCTGATGGCGAAAGTTCGTCCTTTGTTGGGAGATAGCCGCAGGATTTTACTGTCTCCAGACACCCACCTCAACCTCATCCCTTTTGAAGCTTTAGTAGATCAAGACAACCGGTATTTAGTAGAAAGCTATGGTTTTACCTACCTCACCTCCGGTAGGGATTTACTGAGATTATCCAATCCCAATCGCAAGCTCACCAAACCAGTACTTTTGGGAGCACCAGATTTTGAGAATTCCGCTCAAACTCGTGCCCTTGGGGAGGAAAACCAGATAGTAGCAACCCGCAGCTTAGGTGACTTGAATCCTTCAGAGTTGAGCTTATCCCCAATACCTGGTGCTCTTGAGGAAGTAAACGCGATCGCAAAAATGCTTGATGTAGAGCCGTTGTTGGGTGCTCAAGCTAATGAAGCAGCATTGAAACAGGTTACTCGTCCCAGAATACTACATATCGCTACCCATGGTTTCTTCCAAAACAGACCTGATTCGGAAGAGTTTACTAATGGGGATAATGCCTTACTTTGGTCATGGTTAGCATTAGCAGGAATTAAGAACAACAAGCCAGACAATGATTTAGAAGATGGCATCTTCACAGCCTTAGAAGCAACCGGATTAAATTTATCAGGTACAAAGCTAGTGGTGTTATCAGCCTGTGATACAGGTTTAGGCAATATCAGTGCTGGGGAAGGAATATATGGGTTGCGTCGAGCGTTGGTAATTGCCGGGTCAGAAAGCCAAGTCATTAGTTTGTGGAACGTGAATGATACGGCTACGAAATATTTAATGGTGTCTTATTATCAGGGATTGCAGGATAACCAAGGGCGTTCTGAAGCTTTGCGAAGGATTCAGTTGCAAATGCTAGGAAGTCCAGAGTATCAGCATCCCTATTATTGGGCAAGTTTTATTCCTTCTGGGAATTGGCGCTCTATGGTTGAGGAGTAGGGAATCGGGAGTCGGGAGTCGGGAGTCGGGAGTCGGGAATAGGGAGTAGGGAGTAGGGAGTAGGGAGTAGGGAGTAGGGCATGTTGGTGGAATAGGCATCTTAGTGGAACGGGCATGTTGGTGGAACGGGCATCTTGCCCGTATCCTGCCACAACCTGACAACCAAATAACCTTCAACCAAATAACCTTCAACCAAATAACCTTCAACCAAATAACCTTCAACCTTCAACCTTCAACCAAATAACCTTCAACCAAATAACCTTCAACCTTCAATCTTCAACCTTCAACCTTACAACCTTCAACTATTCCCGCTCATCCCTAGATTCTTCACCTATAAGATCACCTAGATCAAAAATAATCACGAATTTAGCATCAGGCATAAGCCGTTTCAGAGCTTGCATATGCCCCTCAGCATCAGAGCGATTGCGGTAACGACCAACAACAATTCGTTGCATTTTGGGCAACAGGCGAACGATTGCCCACGGATGTAGGCGATTGGCATAAGTCATAATAAATCAGGTCCTTTTCATAAGGGATTCAAAGCCAGCCTGGTAACCTTGGGAAATCTTGAGGCTGGCTTTTGTTATGGAACATTGCTAGTGTTCATAACGTGATTTTATTCTAACACAAAAATAAACTTATATTATAACATGTTTTTAGAATTTTTGTTACAAATTTTTTAGGCAGCAGGGAATCGGGAATCGGGAATCGGGAATCGGGAATCGGGAGTCGGGAGTCGGGAAGAACGGGAAATGGGGAGAATTATCCCAGCTGCGATGAATGCTTACAAGATTTAATCAACTAAATCAGAATTATTGTTAATACAAAAAACTGTAATTATTGTATTGACGCAGTCGTTGCTTGAGTAAAAAATCAATAATATATATAAATTAATTAATAATGAGTGAATTGATTAAGCCGTTGTGTATTTAAAATGTCTATTATTAAAATTAACTAAAAAAAGTTAACCTAGTCACATTTTGCCTATTGCCTATTGCCTATTGCCTATTGCCTATTGCCTATTGCCTTGCTAAAAAACATGTTCCATGGGTTTTAGCTTACCCATCACCAAGCCCTTAGACTATAGATGCTCCCCGGTATGATACTATTAAAAAAAATACTGGTATTATTGTGTTGAAATCCTTGACTCTATCTGTTTTTGCGATCGCTACGAGCCAAGGAGGTCTAGATATTCTACTGAACCCCTTTGAGCTTTATACCTTACCCCTCCAGCAGTGGATTACTGCAGCAGTGAATTTCCTGGTTGACAATTTTCGTCCTTTCTTTCAAGGGATTAGTCTACCGATTAGCGTCACCCTTGAGAGTATAGAATGGCTGTTGCTATCGATTCCTCCATTAATTTTACTGATTCTGATTGCCTTGATAGCATGGCAACTGGCTGGTGGAAGAATTGCCATTTATAGCGTTGCTGCGTTGAGCTTGATAGGCTTTTGCGGAGCCTGGAACCAAGCCATGGTATCTCTTTCCCTAGTGGTGACTGCTGTAGTGTTTTGCATGGTGGTGGGAATCACTATCGGTATTGCCTGTGCCAGTAGCGATCGCATTGAGAAAGTGCTGCGACCCCTGCTGGATGCCATGCAAACCCTACCGTCCTTCGTCTATCTTGTGCCAGTAGTGATGTTGTTTGGCATTGGTGCAGTGCCTGGAGTAATGGCAACCTGTGTCTTTGCCATACCCCCCCTGATTCGCTTGACTAACCTCGGGATTCGGCAAGTGTCCACAGAAGTTGTCGAAGCTGCGATCGCATTTGGCTCAACCCCGACACAAATGTTATGGGAAGTCCAAATTCCCCTAGCGATGCCAACTATTTTGGCTGGAGTCAACCAAGCCATCCTCTTAGCCTTATCCATGTCAGTGGTCACCTCCATGATTGGTGTAGGAGGACTTGGACAGATGGTATTGCAAGGACTAGGTCGGGTGAATGTGGGACTAGCTGCTGTCGGAGGATTGAGCATCGTTCTAATCGCAGTGATGCTGGATCGGATCACTCAGATAGTCAGTCAAGGCAACAACCAAATCCCTTGGTTGGAACGAGGACCAATTGGTTTGGTGCGCTCTTCGACAGGTCAACAACTGGCTTGGGCTACTGTTGCAGGAACCGTTTTATTGGCACTCCTGGGTTTTATCACTTGGCAACAACCCTCCCACGTAACCACAGACTCTAATCTAGCCATGCCTGGTAAAGGGGTGAGCGTACAATCGGTCTATAGCAGCTTGCAAGAAGAACAATTCCAAACCGACATTGTAAACATCGGTCTGGAAAAACTTGGTTACACCATCAAAGAGCCAAAACAAATTGAATACGTCACCGCGCACCTGGCTTTAGGCAACGGCGACCTAGATTACACTGCTGTCCATTGGGATATAGGTCATACACCCTTTTTTGAACAAAGTGGTGGTGAACAGAAGTTAGAACGACTCGGAGTAATCACCTCTAACCTGTTGCAAGGTTATCAGATTGATAAAAAAACTGCTGATAAATACAACATCACTAGCCTTGAGCAACTCAAAGACCCAAAAATCGCTAAACTCTTCGACTCAGATGGGGATGGTAAAGCCAATTTGATTGGCTGTAATTCCGGTTGGTTTTGTGAAATTCTGATTGAGCATCATCTTAAAGCTTACGGACTCGAAGACACCGTTGAGCAAGACCAAGGAACCTACTCCGCCTTAATTGTAGATGCCATTACTCGCTACAACCAAGGACAACCAATCCTCTACTACACCTGGACTCCCATGTGGATGGCAGCAGTGTTAAAACCAGATCAAGATGTAGTCTGGCTAGAAGTTCCCTTCACTGATCTACCAGAATCACAGAAAGACTTGACCGCAAAAGATACCTCGATAGATGGTAAAAATCTGGGATTTGCCATCGATCGGATCCGAATCGTAGCTAATAAGAAATTTGTATCTGCTAACCCAGCCGCCAAACGCTTGTTTGAATTGATTCATATTCCCGTTGAGGATATCAATGCCCAAAATGAATTACTCAACAACGGTGAAGATAGCTCAAAAGATATCCGTCGCCATGCCGAAGAATGGATTGAGAACCATCAAGACCTGTTTGATAGCTGGGTCGAAGACGCTAGAAATGTTTAGAGCGATTAATATCAATCAAGTAAAGATCGGTCTTGTGGCAAGCTCGAACTAGCCATCGGGACTATCAAGAAGGCAAGGCGAGTCCGCAAGACCTGGCACAGCAATGAGCCGTTGTGTCGGGTTTTTTGTAGATTATTGCGAGACAATAACCATTTTACTGTAAAATAAGACCGGTAATTTTGGCTAAGTGCTGACTCTAAATAGAAGTCGGAACTTTGATCCATGCTTATCCGTAGAGATTAACCCTCAAGCAGATAACATACAAAATTTTCCGTTGTTCATTCGTTCAATTTCTAGACAAAAAAATGGTCAATCAATATACAGAGATTACCAAATATTACGATTTGTGGGTGACATCTGGTTACTACGACTATCAGAGCCTAGCTAAGGAAGCCCACTCGATAGTGGGTGATGGTCGTCAGGTTCTAGAGTTGGGTGTAGGAACAGGACTACTGGCTCAAAAGTACATCGAACTCGATCCAACCTGCGAGTTTACGGGAATTGACTTTACCGCATCCATGCTTGAAATTGCCAAACAACGGTTGGTAAATCAGGTTAAATTGATTGAAGCTGATGCGGTAACAATGGACTTAAACGCCAAGTTCGATGTAGCGATATCCAATGGAGGAGTTTGGGGAATTCTTGATAGGGGGGATCAAGCTCAATGGCAATTTGGGGGTCACGTTCCCGGTCTTGAAGCCAATCGTCAAGGGTTAGCAAATGTAGGTCGCCACTTAAAAGAAGGGGGATTATTATTGCTACACCTGCAAAAACCCCATGATGACTTTGACAAATCCCTGGGTGAAGGGATTGTTTATTCCCAGTGTATTGAAGAAGGGGAAGATACCCCAAACTATTATACCTTTGAAAAAAGGTATTTCTTTAAGAAAGATGGAGAAATTGTAGCTCAAGAACAAATCACAATTACCGTTTTTAAACCGGAAACTACTCGTCAAATGTTAACAGAATCGGGATTTTATTTTCAAGGCACGAACAATGGCGATCGCTTTGCAATTTACAAAAAGCGGTAATCTTCAATGACGGTTTAGAAAACGAAAATTAAGCGTCTCAGCCCTCTGGTGGCTCATTTTCAACTACTCACGATGACCAAATTCCGTTAACAGTGAGTCAGTCCTATTTTCCTGGGCTTTATCGAGGGAAATTGGTTAAAAATTTCCCAGTTTTAACAGACTAGAACAAAAAGACTATCAATGACCATTTCCATTCAGCAGGTTAGCATCTCTGAGGAATTAGACCTTTGCCATCAAATGCAGGTCTCCATCTTTCACCAGGAGTTAGAGTTGTTCGGGATGCAGATACCTGATGACTACGATCCTGTCTCAGTTTATATACAAATTGTTGATTCCAACGCTGTTGTAGGAACCTACCGAATTGTCTTCCCTAACAACTCTCTTGGACTACCGATAGAGGAAAGTGGGTTTGACCTCAAGCAGTTTGATCAAAAAAAGGTCTGTGAAATGTCACGTCTGGTCGTCCTCAAAGAAAAGCGAGGAAAAATCCCCTTTAATCAGATTATCTCTTCTGCTGTTAAGGTCGCAAAAGAGCATAATGCCTCGATTATGCTGGTTGCGCTTCTACCTCATAATCTTCCGCTGTTTAAAAGGTATGGCTTCTCACAGGTGGGACCACCACTCTATGATCCCTCTGTTAAGTCTACCTACACCAAAGACCCGAGCATCATCCCCATGCAAATCCATATTTAATTAGTCAGAATAATGTCGAAAACTTCAATTTAGATTCCCCTTGAGCTGAGGTGGGTTTGTAAATAAATATTAACAATAATTTACAAACACCACCTCAGCTAACTTTTGGCCTTATAATAGTGATATCGGAAGAGTAAAGGAAGTCCACTGATGAACAAGTCCGTTTGTACTACTGAAGCCGCCTCTCTCTTAGGTATTTCTTCTCGACGTTTGCGTCAACTCCTCAATGATGGTCGCGTCCGGGGTGCTTATAAAAGCGGAAAATTCTGGATTATTCCTCTGTTCAACCATCTGCCCCAAATCATAGAGAAGAAGCGTGGACCAAAGGGCAAATGGCGTACTACTCGTCCTCCTGCTCTGGCCAAGATCAATGTCAACCGCAATCGCATTGGCAGCAACAATCACAAAAGCCCCGAAGAGCGTCAGCCAGTCATTTCAGTAAAACGAAGCGGCGACAATCTATACGGCAATCAAGTAGAAATCCTCGGTCCTTGTCGGATTGTCTATCAGCCAGATAATCCATTGCGTTGTGGCGCTCGTCTGTGGATTGACCTACGGTCACGCTACGCGAACGAAACCTTCAGTGATATCCATTTCATTGGTGGCAGTTTTCCGGCCACTGCCTAATGGTCACTACCAAAATTAGACCTCTTGCAAAAGTATTTTTCTAATACTGTTTGCGTCAATTCTTGTCCACTGTTCCCTGTTCCCTGTTCCCTGTTCCCTGTTCCCGACAACTGCCGCGAAGTCTATTAAATCAGATAGGGATCCGTTTAGGAATTGTGATAATTTTTGTTCCCTGTTCCCTGTTCCCTGTTCCCTGTTCCCTGTTCCCTGTTCCCTGTTCCCTTTGCTATACTGAACAGGAGCAAAAGGATAGTTCCGACTAATCCCAGATGGGACGGTAAGATAAAAAACGCGCTATTAGAAAAAATAATTAAATTAACACCAATCGATATCGGAATAGAAGTGCTCAGTAATCCTAGAGCAAATTCCGTATCAAATGTCGGGTGAGTACGCCGATATTGCTCTTGGTCGAGCATATTAATCTGGGAAGCATACAACAACGGCCACAAACTCAATCCGCTTTGGGGTAAAACTACAGCTAGTAACGTTTCTGCCAATGTATCTGGTTTAAACAAAATCAGTACTGCTGCACTAAACCAGAATCCTACTGCTGAGCGGACGAGTAAAATTAGTAAAATTTTCCGTAATTGTAAGGTTTTCGGCTTCAGAGAAATCCCTACAAAAAACAGAATCATGGGAGTAGTGCAAGCCGCTAACCGTTGCAGAGCCTGCAACACTATTTCTGGGATAAGTGTGTTACCTAGATTTAATGCTCCTATGGACAAACCCAGTAACAAGGCTAAATTTGCTGGTTCTTGGATCAGAGTCAGTCCAATAGTTTTGAATTTGCTGAGATTGATGTGGGAAGTATCAACACTGCGTTGGTGTAGATACATCCCTAAAGCATAAAGACCGATTAGCACAAAACATTTATTACCGACATCCACCAACCCAGCTAGGGCTAATCCTTGCTCACCTAAAAATTCCTGAGTAAACGGATACACTGTTAAACCAGGAGCTAAAGACGCAAACATCAATATCAACGAGCGGGCTTTGGCTTTTTCTTTGCTAGGAATCACCAAACCTGTTAATAACCATCCAATTCCTAACAAGAAGAAATTAATAGCAAGTCCGAATAGCGGTAGCGATAGTAAACCTTGACTGATATCAATTTTGATCGTTGATAGGAATAGAGCCGCAGGAAGTAAGGCATTGATAATTAACGTTTTAATAGCACCAACTGCTACAGGTTTTTGAAATTTCCCTCTCAGGGCATAACCAACAGCAATGAAAAGCACCAGCGGGATGACTTTATCAATCGCCAAAGTCCTCAACCTCGACCGGATTCAACAGTTTCTTGACGCAGCAGTACCAATTCTCGATGCAAATCGTCGTAAAATCCCTGACGAGCTCTTACTGCCATTGCCACCCCTTGCCTAACTTGCCAAAGGGTTTGGGGAGAATTAGCGATCTGCTCAATCACATCTAAGATTTCCTCAGCATGGTCTTGATCACAGTCGCAGTGAACGGCAAAGAATTCTTGTCCTTTCGTGGAAATACCCAGTTTTTTCAGACCTGCTAAAATCAGTTGGTTTTCATAGGGTAGGATAGATTCCGTGAAAGCCAGTATCCCCAATCCAAAGGCAGCGGGGTATTGGAAGCAAGCAGTGGTGTAGATTTGCAGGAAGCGTTGGGTTCCTGGTAATAATTCTTGTGATGACTTTGGTAGAGGTATCGACTCACCTGGTGCGATCGCGTAGCGTGACAGTAGGTCCATCGCTGATAATTCTTCAAATAACTGCTGCCACATTTGAGGATGGGGTTTGCTATGACCAGATTTCCCCGATAATCCGTGTTCTTCATAGAGATTCTTTAATAAAGGGATTTGGGTTTGGGGTGTAGGTAGCTTAGAAGCAACAGCAGTGAGCCAATTAGGGAAACACCAACTGATCAGATAACGCTGGTTGAGCCAAGTTTCTAGATTACGACTTACGCCTGTTTCCCTGATTAAAGAGGATAATCGGGGATGATCAGCAACTAAGACTCCTAATTTTTCCTCAGTAGTGGGTAAATCCTCTAGGTGAGTGTGCCTTAACGGTAGATTTTGGAAACTCAGCAGCCAGGGATGCTGGAGTAGAGCATGATTTCGGGCATAATCGGGAATTTGCTGGGGAGACCCCAGACTTTGGATGGTAGCGATGGAAAAGCTGTTGGGTGATTCGGCTTGGGTGGGTCTATCTAACTCCTGGGGGACCTGTAGAGTCCGCATATATTCTAGAAAGTCTTGCATGACCTAAGTTCACTAGTAGTAATAGTGTTTTTACAGTTTTCTACAATCAAAGCTTAGGCCCAACAGGAAGAAGTTAGCATACATGTTACCTTTGGGAAGATTTCATCGCGGTCAAGTCTAATCAACGGTTTTACTATACCGATAAAGCACGGATAAATATGGCGTTGCTGATTCTTGGAAAGAATGCGCAAACGTCTGATTTAGGTCAAGCCCCCTAAATCCCCCAACTTTGGGGGACTTTCAAAGTCTTGTTCCCCCCAGCGAGGGATTGCTCGCTGGGGGGCTAGGGGGGCAAAACGATACCCAGCCCCCCTACCCATGGATTGTGTGCGTAAGTCCTGAAATAAAGGAATTAAAAGCACACTGGTTTACAGCGATGACTTAACCATGCAGCATTCTGTTTCCCCTGTTTGCCTTCTCCTTCTTATGGTTCCCTTTTTTCCTACCTACCTAGTCAATTTCTCTTACGCACTTACGCAAAATAGCTTAGCAGCTTGTAGGGTGGGCAAAAACACTTTGGTGGTTTGGAGTAGTCTAGATCATCTAAATTTTGCCCACCACTGCCCACAAGTTCCTTACTAGAGCAATCCTAATTCATACCTTGCGGATTTATCCGTTGCTGGTGGGCAGTGCTTACATTGACGCTAGGCTTGCGGTACAGTACTTGCTGATGCACTGCCCACCCTACATCTGCGCTTTTCTTACCTTGCGGATTTATCCGTTGCTGGTGGGCAGTGCTTACATTGACGCTAGGCTTGCGGTACAGTACTTGCTGATGCACTGCCCACCCTACATCTGCGCTTTTCTTACCTTGCTGATTTATCTGTTGCTGGTGGGCAGTGCTTACATTGACGCTAGGCTTGCGGTACAGTACTTGCTGATGCACTGCCCACCCTAAATCTACAACCACCCGTTCATCTACAGCGCACTCATAAGAACGAATTACCACCTCTGATTAAGGTTCAATTTTCGATTTCCGTCTCTTAATACATCTTGGTGGCACTCACGATACTTGATAAAATCTCATCTTCAGGGGATGTTTTCAGTCGCTGATCTACAACAAAGCCCTTTGGCATACCGTCTGGTTGGCTAATAAGATCATTCATGCTGGGATTGGTCCAATGTGTGATTAATGGTGCCCCGTTGGGACACCGCTGAGAACTACCGTCGCGGATGTGAAACCGATTTATATGATACTTCACCCTGCTCATCCGTTAGGCTTATTGTCATGACTTCCCCTAGGGTGTAGAATTCTTTTTCTTCAGTGACATCCTTATACTGTTCTGTGTTGTAATTATACGTGATCGCATAAGTTGCTTTTCCTTTTGGGGTCACATAAAGCGAATTGGGATGCATCCATCCTGAGTGTACGATTAATTTTTCTCCTTGTTTTAATGTCCCCTCACAACTCGGGGTGTTTGCTTTACATTCTTGGACGCTAGATGCGTTGGCAGGGGTGGCATACAGAATCATCGCAAACAACACTACCATCATGAACTGCACTAGTTTTTTGGCCATTTCTCTTTTTTCCTCTCTTTTTTTGTCTGTGCATTTAAACACAATATCATCATCTGACCGCAATATTCATAAAGGGAAATTTTTTGCGTGGCATTTTCGGGGTCTGGTTTTGCCCCTCTTGCCCCACAATAATGGGTGAAAAAAACTCTCCTATTCATCCTAAATTGGGTACTTTTTGGGGCAATAAGTTACTTAATACTCGCTTTCTTTCCTTAATTCCGCAACCCCTAATTATTATGGGATTTAGATTGAAGCTGACATTCCTTGTTGACCAGGGTAAACGCATCTAATTTTTTCAATCCTATATTTAGATAGTGTTTTTTAAATTAACTAAACACTATCTGTTGAAAAGCCATTGTCAATAAGCACAATAATGCCTGGTTTATTGAGAACCCCCCCAGGTTTATTGACAAGATGCGTAAACCGCTGACCTTCATACTTTAGCCATTGCTTTATTT
>NZ_JAAHFV010000519.1:0-3329 GCF_010672755.1 Moorena sp. SIO1F2 | reverse complement strand
TGCTATCCCAGGTGTAATATTCCAAAACATACTGCTGACAACGTTTCTGTAACCTTTGCCACAGGTGTTGATCACAAAGTATTTCCCTGATTCCTCTAGCAATATCTGCTGGATCACTGGGATCAACTAACATACCATAGTCTTCATCTCCTACTTTCAGACTTTCACCAACACCACTATTTTTTGTCACCACTATCGGTAATCCTGCTGCTGCTGCTTCTAAAGGAGCAAGACCAAAGGGTTCAAACAAAGAGGTAAGAGTAAACACGGAACCACGCTGAGCAAAATACCGATAGGAAGCGGCTAGTGCTGGTTGATCGGGTACTGAGAAAGCGCTAATTTTACCCCACAAATTTTTTTCTCGTACTACTTCCCTGATCGGACCTATTACTAGTTTTTCGGTCTGTTGATCGTGGACTTTTTCTTGCAAAGGGTTATCCAATCCACCAGTAATCAGCACGACATTGGCTTTCTGTTGGACGATCACATCGTCAGCAAATCCTTGCACTAAACCTAGGAGGTTTTTCTTGGGATCTAAACGGCTGGATGCCAAGATAGCCGGTAGACTCCGCCTTGACTCACTGATGTCCCGCTGCAATCGCTCTTCAATCAGTTGATAAGTCGCTTGTTCATTATGAGCGATCGCATCGGAACCAAACACAGAGGCATTGACTCCCGGTGCAATAACGGCAAATCGATGATCAGCTTCTACATCCACTGCTCCACGATAAGCATGATGACTGTACTGTTGGAACCGCTCTTGTGCCGTATTAGTAATATTGAGGGCTGAGTGATTCATGCTCAACCGTTCCGCTAGGATCCGGTATCGGAAATTGTAATAGTGATCGATTTGAGCCAGATTCTCAGGAGTGACGTGGAGTTTATCCATTTTTTGAGCCCCCAGGGAATGACCTGTGAATGTAAAGGGTATCCCTGTCTGTTGCTCAATCAGCACTCCACACACTCCCCCATCACTGTAGTGGGTAGTCATGATATCAGGGAATTTACCTTCCTCTCGATAAAATTCCAGGATGTTTGGTACCCAGTCTTGGACGAGATAGGGCCACAACAATTCTTTGCGCAGGAACTGTTTTGGTCCGGCTGGCAATCGGATAATCCGGAGGTTGTCTACACTCCCATAGCAATCAAATGTCTCGGCAAATTCTGGCCAATCCGGATCAATGATGTGGCGGGTGAGAATATCTATTTGGTGACCTTGTTTTGCGATCGCATCTGCGACTTGCCTGACATAGACCAACTGACCACCGAAATCGGGATGTTCGCTAATGTAGCTATTTTTATGGTCAAAATTACCGTGAGGGTTGAGAAATCCAATGTGCATCACACTGACTCGAATAACAACCAACTGTTACCAAACCCTTACAATTCCTAGGATTTACAATCCAGGTTTAGCTTGTTTTGGGGATCTTATGTTATTTAAAAATTAAACTTATCATTATATTATTAAATTGGGTGGTTTTTACGACACAGTTAATAGTTTTTAATGTTAAATTATATTAAGAAGCCTCGGGAAAGACGAGACCTCTTGCGTAAATAGACAACAACAGCGTGATAACTACGATAGTTACCTCCTAATAAATGACTTTTGCAAAAGGTCTACGGTTAAGGCAGGGACGTTATTCGTAATCAATCGTAAATAGGACTTACGCATTTGCCCCCGTGGGTCCCCCAATTCTGGGGGACTTTAACTCAATTTCCCCCCAAAATTGGGGGGCTAGGGGGGCGAAATCAAGTTAACCGCGTAAGTCCTGGTAAACAAATTCAGGAGAGGTAAGACATTCTATGGTTAGTTCTATGGTTAGTTCTATAGTTAGTGAAGCAAAGACCACTACTCCTCACCATGTGGTCATTATTGGTGGCGGATTTGGTGGACTCTATGCTGCTCAGGCTCTGAGAAAGGCACCAGTGAAAGTAACTCTAATCGATAAACGGAACTTTCATTTGTTCCAGCCCCTACTCTACCAAGTTGCTACAGGGGGCTTATCCGCTGGTGATATTTCCTCACCCCTGCGGGCAATCCTGAGTCACCAGAAAAATACTCAAGTGCTGATGGGGAAAGTAATTGGTCTTGACCCGAACCAGAAAACCGTTCAACTAGCAGACAAAGAAATATCTTACGACTCCCTGATCGTGGCGACTGGCGTTAGCCACCACTACTTCGGTAATGATCAATGGGCAAAAGATGCTCCTGGTTTGAAAACCATTGAAGATGCCCTAGACATTAGACGTCGGATTTATTCTGCCTTTGAAGCCGCAGAAAAAGAAACTGACCCCGAGAAACGTCGCGCTTGGTTGACCTTTGTGTTGGTAGGAGGCGGACCAACTGGAGTGGAATTAGCCGGGGCCATGGCAGAATTGGCTTACGACACCTTAAAAGATGACTTCCGCGACATTGATACTTCCGAAGCCAGGATTTTGCTGTTGGAAGGGATGGATCGGATTTTGCCTCCTTACCCACCGGAGTTATCAGTAAAAGCCCAAAATTCTCTGGAACGGTTAGGGGTAATAGTACAGACAAAGACTCTAGTTACTAATATTGATAATGATATAGTTACCATGCGTCGAGGAGAGCAGGTAGAGGAAATTAACGCCAAAACTGTTCTGTGGGCAGCAGGGATGAAAGCGTCTGCTATGGGCAAGGCGCTAGCACAAGCTACTGGTGTGGAGTTAGACCGGGCTGGACGGGTGATAGTACAACCGGATATGAGCTTGGCAGGACATCCGGATATTTTTGTGATTGGTGATTTGGCGAATTTCTCTCATCAAACTGGTAAACCCCTACCAGGAGTTGCGCCAGTGGCGATGCAACAAGGCAAGTATGTCTCTACTCTGATTCAGAAGCGCCTCAAGGAGGAGACAGTAGCGGATTTCCATTATCAGGATTATGGCAATTTAGCGGTGATTGGACGGAATGCCGCAGTAGTGGATTTGGGGTTTGTTAAGTTCTCTGGTTTCCCCGCTTGGCTAGCCTGGATTTTTATCCACATCTTCTTCCTGATTGAGTTTGATAATAAGTTGCTGGTCATGATTCAGTGGGCATGGCATTACCTTACCTTTAAGCGCGGGGTTCGTTTAATTACTAACCTTGAGGAAGAACCAGCAGGCAATTTCGAGGAGAGAAGAGATTATCGGACGCCGGTACAGGTGTAGGGCTTTAGGGATTAGGGATAGTGTGGGGAGGGTGGGAAGTGTGGGGAGATGGGGAGATGGGGAGATGGGGAGATTTTTATTAAGGGTAATTATCCTGAGATGATATAAGTACTGAAACCATTAACCAGTACTCTCACCCCTAATCCCTAATACTATTA
>NZ_JAAHFV010000518.1:0-3352 GCF_010672755.1 Moorena sp. SIO1F2 | reverse complement strand
TTGAAGTTACCGTAAGACAGGGTCGCCTTTATGGTCGGCAGGCTATGGGTAAAAGGGTTAAGGCTATTGTTATAAGGCGACCCTGTCTAAGGCGCGCGTCTCTGGCCTTTATGGTTAGTCGGTTATGGGTAAAGGGTTAAAACTTTATGATTAAGGCTGCCCTATTCTAAGGTTTCGTCTCCGGGATGCCCCGACCCGCCGGAACATACAATGAGTTTGAGTTTTTTCTTAGGCACGTAGGTGGCGGTTAGCTCTTCATTTGTCTTCCCTAGTAGATTTAGTATACACGGTCTTCGATCCTGTCCGCAATTGATCTGACACTCATGGCGTAGCATTGAGATGTGAGATCAATTGCGGATGAAGCTAAAAGATATTACCTTTTTAGGTGAGGAGATAATCAGGTCAGGATGGGATGGGGTGAGCAGTTATACTTGGTATGGGCATACACTGAGCGTTTGGTTTAGCTGTCGAGGTTAAGCTATAAGTAAATGGGCTGACTTCCGATAGCTGAACGCGCACGCGTGCGCGTAGCGCATAAGCTGACCACTCAAAGGATAACTGATGCTTTACCAGTTCCCATTCTGATTGATTGATTGAATTAATTTGATGCGTTTGTGACATAGGTCACAAACTGTTTGTTCCTAAATCCGTTAAAATTAACCAACACTTAATATACAGTTAAGAGACAGCATAACTGTATTTTAACTTGTTTCGGGGGGCTGAACGGTTCCAAATTAGAGATATGACTAAATTACTGGGGCTGTTGTGGTTGCTTTACCCCATCTAATTACTCTTGATGTATGCAATTTGATGTATGCAATCCACCCACTTTAACAAAAATTAGTGGTTAACCACAGATGGTTACTTAATATTACCCGAGTATCCTCTAGTGGGAATCTACCAATGGGAATAATTCCTAACTTAGGCTCACTTAATTCATAGATTCAACATGCAAAATCTAGTAGCACCCACACTAGGCAACTATAAGGCTACACCCAGCCTAAACAATGGCACTGGAAGGGATATGAGCGTCCGATTTTGGGGCGTTAGGGGTCAAATTTCTGCTCCTGGGACAGATACCATTCGCTATGGTGGCAATACATCTTGTGTAGAGATGCGTGTTGGTAGAAAACGCTTAATTTTTGATGGTGGCAGTGGTTTACGGGTGCTGGGAAATCATTGGCTTAAGCAAATGCCCATAGAAGCTCACATTTTTTTTTCCCATAGCAATTGGGACAGCATTCAAGGGTTTCCCTTTTTTACTCCTGCGTTTATTCCTGGTAACTGTTTTCATATCTATGGAGCAGCAGCACCTGATGGGGCATCCATCGAACAGTGTCTAGGTCAGCAAATGATTGCTCCAAATTTTCCAGTGCCCCTTCAGGTCATGCAGTCAGATCTGAAATTTCACGGGCTGAGGTCAGGTCATACAGTAACCCTAGATGATGTAACAGTGGAGGCTGTCCTTCTTAATGACTCACATCAAGCAATGGGCTATCGGGTAAACTGGCAAGGATATGCTGTTGTGTACGCCACTACTCACTCCCATGGTTGGGGTGGCATTGATGAAAATCTACGATACCTATGCCGTCAGGCAGATTTGCTAATTTTGGATGCTCCCTTTCCCCTCACAGGAGATGATCTGCCTAATTATTCACCTTTGATTTGGCAAGATCAGCGTTGGCAAACTGGGATAGCAACGGCAAAGGTGGCAGGTGTTAAGCACATAGTTATGTCTCGTTATCATCCTGACTATAATGATGATTATCTCGACACACTAGAAAAGCAACTCCAGTCTTTCTATCCTAATCACTTACTGGCTCGCGAGGGGATGGTTTTGTCTGTGTGTTGAAGGGTAATGGTTATTAGGTATGACTATAGTGCTGGAATTTTAGCGGAATTTATGGAATTATATTGCTAACTATAAGGTTTTTGCCTTAACAGCTGTTGGGAAAACATGAGCAAATTGGTCCCAATAGAAGTAGATAGTGTTGATATTCCCCAGAGTGTGTTCGCGTAGCGGCTCAATGCTGAGCATCCCGTAGCGGCTCTTCGGTCAGCATCGGTTTATCCCACGGCGAAGCGCGATGAAGCGTTCGCGAAGCGTGGCCAAAGGCCTCAGCTTCCGCTAAAAGCGATTAGCCCGAAGGGCTACGCTACGCGAACGCACTCTGGGGAATGCTGTTGGTTATTACTTCCTTTCGGGGTACTGATACTGAACCGAATGGTTCACCCTGGTGGTTGTTGGTTACTGGAAATCCGTCTAGTTAAGTTTTCTATTAGATTAGCGAAATCGGTTAATATATATCGCTATAGTTTAGCAGTCATCCTGTAAGGTAAATGTTTTTCGCAATAGTTTTAAAGCATGGTGTTAAAGCATTAAAGATGTCAATTTCATCAGCTTCATCAGCTGGCTTGGGCTAAGTGATTGGGGAAAACGCTACCCCTGTCAGGCAATCCCTATGCCCAAAAAAAAAGAGAGCCACGTTTTTGACTCTCTCGATCATCAGGGTGCATCTACTAATTAAAATTTATCACAAATGGTGAGGGGTGTGACCCCTCATAGCAAATATCAGCCAAATGGCTGATACCAATGGACTAAATACCTGTGGGATATTACCTGTCCCATATTACCTGTCCCATATACAGTATCTTGCCCTTTTGGCTTATTTTTGGCTCAATTCCACCGGATCAGCCCAAAACTGGTGTCATAAGGGCCATTCGATCGGACAGAAATCCAGATTGCTAATAATTCAAGGTAATGTGGCATTTGTCAAGGGGATGGAGAGCAAATTGACAGGAGCGATCGCGCGGGTAGCAGAGATGATCTCAAGCTTGTGCCAGTGGGAAGATAACCAAAAACTGAGGTCGATAGTGATCGGTCAGTAGGGGCGCACAACCGTGGATCTTTATAGTGGATCTGTATAGTAGTAAGCAGCAGGAGACTCTGTTGACTCAACTGATACTCTAGAAAAGACTTGAAATCCTAGGTACTTGAGTTGTGGAATCGTTCATTCGCGAAGCGTGGCCCACGGCCAAGGTTTTGATAAAATTTCCTGAAACTTTAGATTTCCATCAGTAGTGGGTATTAGACTTAACTTAAGTTACACCCTTGTCTGATGAAATTTGCTACTATTGCCCAAGCTAAGAGAATCATAATCTTTATACTAACGTTTTGCTTAAGTGGGTGTTTTCCTCAACTTGATCAAATATTCAGAAATCCATCTTGTAGGAAAGCTGAGGAAGTTGTCAAAACAGCCCAAAATAAATTCAATAGTATAGCTTTTCAATGCTTTCTTTATCGGGACTTTCTTGGGTAACATTAAAAACTATACTATTGAATTTATTTTGA
>NZ_JAAHFV010000517.1:0-3394 GCF_010672755.1 Moorena sp. SIO1F2 | reverse complement strand
CCCCAATTAATTTTGGTGGATACTGAGCTGTGACATAATCCATCACATCGTAGAGAGTGATACGTGTTGCGGCAATGGTTAATCCCCATTCTGTGCGAATTATTATAGCTGTTTTGCTATTAGATACTGGAGCCATATCTATCGCTTTCTTAATGTATCTATATTGTACGAAGTGTTTAAGTATTCAGTGGTCAGCTTAAAATCAGGACTTGCTTAATATATAGAAGATTTTAATAATTTTGTGCCATGGGCATCTTGGTGGAACAGGCATCTTGCGTAGAACTGGCATCTTGCCAGTTTCCTCCTTATTTTCGGGCGGGCAGGATGCCCACTCTACTGATATTGATTATTCGCGCGGGTGCTATTGATTATTCGCGCGGGCAGGATGCCCACTCTACTGATCTAGCACATTTGATATTTATAAAAGCTGAAACGCTGTTGTAGTAAACTTTTGCCTCTTGCCTCTTGCCTCTTGCCTTTTGCCTTGCGCGTAGCGCTATATTCATCCCGCCCCTCAGCAATGGCACATCTGTTCCTAATGCTGCGAGGTCTAGTCACAAAACCAGGATTTTAACCCAAGACACGCTCGATATATGCCCGTCGATAAAGGAGAGCGCAAAATTTCCAGATTCTCACGGATGCTTACAGTATCAGAATGATTTGACCCTAACTTCTGTTCGGCAATCTCCAATGCCTGTTGATAGAGGGGTTTGGCCTCATCATAGCGCCCGATTGAGTGGTAGAGTAAACCCAGGTTGTTGAGAATGGTGGCTACATCGGGATGCTCCTTACCCAGGCGGCTTCTGGTTATCTCTAAACATTTCTCATACCAGGATTCAGAGTGATCATAAGTACCTTGACCATAATAGAATCTTCCTAAGCCAATAAACAGCCAGATTAAATCTTCATCCCTGAGCCAGTCAGTTAGGACTGTGGCAGCTTCGGCTAAATGAGGGATAGCGGGGGTAACTGCTGCAATCTGATCGCGAGTTGGTGTCTTGGGAATTTTTTTTGCCACAGCTACCATTGTTTGACAAAAGCGTTGCTTGTAGCAATCGGCCTCTGGTAATTGAGCCAGCTTGATCTGGAAAAATTCTCGAATTCGTTGATGGAGCTGATAAGTTTGCTGTTTGGTCAGTTGCAACAGATTACCATCGAGCAAAAATCGATTGGCCATAGGCCACGCTAAGCGATCGCGTAATTCTGCCAATGCTTTTTGTTGTTTATGCCATTCTTCTTCATCTTCAGTTTCGATCACACAAGACTCTACTAGTGACCACTCAAAAGGAGCAGGAGCAAACAAACTCAGAAGACATCCTAACTGTTGGGCTTCTGGTGGCAAATTGTTCCAAGATGACTTAAACCATTCTACAGAGTAGGGCGTAGCAGGATTAGTAATGTTACTGGGGGGATTTAATTTTTTCCGTTTTTTTTTACTACTGCAACCGGGGTGAACTTTGCCAGAATTTCAAAAGCAAAAGCACTGGCATGGCGTGCAGCTATTTCTTTGGAGCCATTAGCATCTGCTTCACTCTTGCTATCGATTAAATCAGAAATACCACGAATAATTACTGCTGATACCTGCTGATTAGCATGAACAGCTTCAAGCAAACCCCTTCCTTCCATTTCCACTGCTAGTGCATCACCATAGTTATTCTGCAGGAAATCAAAAGTACTGGATTTCTTTGAAGCAACTACTTTTTCCCCAGCTGCAATTGGTGCAACGAACACACTAGGGGATGAACTAGAATCAACAGATTTCAGTCTTTCTAACCAGCTTCGTTTCTTTGCTTCGGCTCTAGCTCGTTGAATCAGATTATAAGATGATTGTCCCACATCAGGTCTAGGTTCAAATTCTAGTTTGGTTTTGCCCGATTCATAACCATATACTTTCGTAGCAGCTACCACATCACCTAGTTTGACATCTTTAATTCCTCCAGCCACTCCCACAAACATAACAACATCAGGCTGGAAGTGAGCGATCGCTCTTTCTGCTTCCATTGCTGCTCCGGTATTTCCTTGACCAATCTCAACAATTCCTACTTCCCAGAACTTACCATTAGCTGAAAACTTTCCTATTTCATAAATTGTCCCTTGTGGATGTATCTCCTCTTTAAGATTACTCAAATGAGCGCTAACGGCGATATATTCAGGAGGAATAGCAGTTAATATAACTGCTCGGTTTATATATGTTTGCCTCTGGGTCTGATTCTCTTGAGTTATAGTCGAATTATTATCAATAGGTATTTTGTCTTTAGCTACCATAGGTCTTTCTAGTTTCCGCAACAATTTCACTGTTACGGGTTCCGTGCCTTCGTCTCCTTTAGGCAGCCTAAAGCTAATATCGCTATGGATCTCCCATCCGCCGCCTTGTTTTTTCTCTGCTTTACGGGGGTAGATGCGCAGGGAGGCGGTATCCCCTTCGATCTTCAATTCGCATAGTGAATAACCATGCACCCGTTCCTGGTTTTGGTCTCCCCACCCTTCCATACCGAACAGGGAACAGCCTTGCAGTCTGCGTCGAGCATTTGCACCACCTTCAGCCAAGCTTCTCAGGTTGGGCTCGTGCATATGTCCAAACAGATGCAAAGCGAATCGTTCCGGTGGGCTGTGAATCTCGCTATTTAGCTGCTCTTGGGCTTGGTCGGTTAGCCAATCCTGGGGGTGGTGGGTAAGCAGCAAACAGGCATGGTGTTCTTTTGCCCAATACGGTCCATTTGAATTACAGGCTCCATTGAACTGGCGCATATCTAGAGCCAGCTTACCTTTTCGGTCACCGCCCATCAGTTGGAGAAAGGCGCTATTGAGTCCTAAAATTCCGAGTCTGAACCCGTCTTTATAAATTGTTGCTGAAAAATCTCCTGGCAGTATGCCCTCTGAATAGATCTCGGGCTTAGGTACGGTTATATTGTGCCACCATTGAACATAATTCTCGAAAGCTTTAATTACAAGCTGTCGCTGAGGAGATTTGATGTTATTCCAAAATGGCTCTTGAACATAAGCCTTGTTCCACAGATCCTGGAGATTGATCAATGCAGGGTCAAACTGGTCATCTGGTCGAACCAGATCGTGGTTACCAGGTACAGCCAGAAACTTCGGCTCAAATCCCATCTGGTCAAACTTTTCCCAGAAATTAGTTAATAGTTTATCTACCTCTTGGAATTCCGGTTTACTGCCGCCCTGGGTAATATCCCCAGTAAACATTACCAAATCTATTGGACCTACCTTTTTACAAAGGTACTCTAAATCCTCGAAGAAAATTTGCTTGCTTGATTTATGCGATCGCTAATTTTGGGATTAAAATCCTTTGGTGGTGGTAATACAGCTCCCTCAGCCCTATCCTCAGCTGATACTGGTTTCTTTCCAGTTAAGAGCACATACAAGGTAGCGGCCA
>NZ_JAAHFV010000516.1:0-3395 GCF_010672755.1 Moorena sp. SIO1F2 | reverse complement strand
GAATTATCGTCAATGTTAATCGTATTGATACTACGGACAACTTGACGAATGATGGCTTTACGAAGCATATTGATACCTTTATCACCAATAGTGATAAAGGTATCACCAATAGTGATAAATTGATGACCAATATTGATAAATTGATCAGCAGAGCTTAAATCATCAAGTTTATAACCTTGAACACCTTGAATGCTGGTTGGCGAACCCGTACTATTATCGTCTATTTTGACTCCGTTGTTATTGAGCCAATCTACATGAAAAACTTCTGAATATATTCGATTTCTTACTTGAAGTATACCTGAATTATTAGCTTTTACTATACCGATCAACTTTAGTCTTGCGTGAGTTAAATTTCGGTCTTTATTACTTATAATTCTGTCTTGCCTGATTAGAGAATAAAGATTAAGTAATTCCGCTGATTCTGATTCTCTTAAAAGACGTTCTCTTACAAAATGCAAATTGTTATCATTGTACTTACCACGCTTCGTCAAGAAAGTTGCTTGTACAAGCTTTTCCACAATCTTATCTACTTGAGCAGTATCCCAACTTTCTTTAGCCCACTGTGCCACAATTTGACAAGTTTTCTGGGTAAGATAGGGATGTCCTGCTGTCCAATTGATTATTTGCTTTAGTAGCTTGAATGCTTGGTCAGATCCTGGTGCCAGTCCAGCCGCAAGAGGTTTAGCTTCCTCCAAAGTAAAATCGTTTAACTCAATACGCCTGCCGATATTGAAAGGAGTCCGTTCAACAGCTTTTACTAAATCCGATGGAGAGGCTACACCCAAAAGCACAAAAGTTAGCCGCTCTAACTCCGAGTTAATCGCACGTTCGTTGTAGAGGGAACGTATAGCAGCAAAGAAGTCATCGGTGTAGGAGAGTGAAAGGGTAGAATCTATTTCATCAATGAATAATACAACCGATGAAGAAACTTTCTCTAATAATATTTCTGAGATAAACATTGAATATCTATCTACTTCACTAAAGCTGGCATTTTCTCTCCACCAACTCAGATAGTCGAAGTTTAGACGCAGTTGTCTTACAATACGTCGAATTTGCCCTAGATACCAAGCTTCTAATCCAACAGAAGTGCCGATGCTGGTTAAATCAATAATGGCACTACGTATATTAAATTCCTTTAATTTTACTGCGGTGCGTACCATCAAACTAGATTTGCCCATCTGACGAGTGGTTAGTACATAGCAGTACTCTCCGTTGATCAGATTGTCTAGAAGTTCCTGGTCAGTAGCACGGGGTACGTAACTACGGTCTGAAACTTTTAACGTTCCGCCTACTACATAGTAATCTGGATCTGGGCTACTCTGGATCGGGTTGTGATCAGAATTCATGACTCATAGTCTCGTTTTAAAAAATTGTGCATAAAGCTGACATCTTGCCTGTACGGCATCAGGACTGTGTCCAAGAATTAATCCTGATTTCCGTAACCGATAAAAAATTTCGTTATTCGTGCATTTGTGTTTTCTGATAACGTCTTGCATGGCATGTCGCAAATCTGGCCATGCTTCAAGTTGCCTAAGATATCGAGATAGGTGTTCTGCCAATGGACCATCATCATCACCTGCTATTCTACAGAATTTTGGTACACTGATGCTTCTTGTAGCCATTGTATAAAAAGCCCTTCTTAACAAGTATGGATGTCCTCCTAGTAAATTGATCAGGGAGTCAAGTTCACCACATGACCGGGCTATGCTATTATGTTTACGATTCATTTCCTCAACCTTAGAACGACTCAAATCTCCTAGTTCAATAGAAATACCGACGTTGAACGGTGATTGGTTTAAATCTTGAATAAATAGAAACGCTTCTGTGGAATAGGCTAGAACTAGGTTAAGTTTTTCCCATTGCTCTTCTATAGCACGCTCATTATGCCAAGCTCGAATTAGACTAAAAAAGTCATCTCTGTAGTCATAATCGAAAACTATATCAACATCATCAAATATCAGTAGAATAGGTAAGTCAGTGTTTTCAAGAACTTCTTCAAGCACAAAATCAGATAATTTATCTTTTGCTCCCAAGGAACTAGACCAATAGGAGTCTGGTGAACGGGAAGTTCGCCAGTGCTTGGTCATGCGAGCGGCTAGATATCGTAACAGGGAGTCGAGAGTGGATAAAAACGTTTTGTCAAGACGCTGAAAATCAAGATAGAGTGCAGCTTGACTATTTTGCTTAGCCTGTTGGTGCATACGAGCTAGCAAGGAGCTTTTGCCCATCTGATGAGCACCTTTGACACGGATAGTTTCTCCCCATCCTAAGACTTTATCTAACCATTTAGCTTCGTTTTCTCGCTGCAGGTAGAATTTAGAGCGAAGCTTAACTGTCCCCTCAGGAGCTTCAAGTTCATTGAGCCAGTTAGAATCAAAAGAATGTCTAGGCGGCAGTAATTCATTTTCTGATAAAAGTACTGTTCCGTCTTCATCTAACAACAAATCATCTTGTTGAAATTTCAGGGTTTTGATTAGACGTTCCCATTGAGCAGCAGAATCGTTTTCTTCTAACCATTGCTTGAGTTGTTCAGCAATTGGTTTGGGAATATGTCCAGTTATTAATAAACGAGCAACAAATTCTATAATAGGGTTTTCATGATCATTTTGTTGAGGTATATTATCTAAATTATCTAGAATATCATTTAAATTATCAGGGATTTCATATTTACGATTATCCCCTAATTTATCGTAACAACAAGCGCTATAAGCCTGTTGCATTGGCTTGATTATTTGTTTTTGTAAAGGAAGCAATAGGTTGACTAAACTAGTCGTAATTTCAAATTTTTCCTTGATTGCCTTTAAGCTAGCATTATTGGGATTTTCGTTAAGTGCTTTCTTAAGTAATTTTTCTAAACTATTGCTACTATTGAAATAGTCTACTACTTTGTAAACAATTTCAGTCAAATTTTCCCCACCAGCAATTTCTTCCAGATTTTGACTGAATTGATGTCGTAGCATCATTTCTAATTTAGTTTTACTAGGGAAAGCACTACACAGTGCTGACTCTATCTGCTTGAGGAGATAACCAGGGGTATTTCCAGCATTCATCTATAGCTCTCTACCTATCAACAATACAACTTAATACTCTGGTTCCAACAGAACTGATGCAGTTAAGTTTATTTTGCCTCCAAATCAAATTTGGTAGGGCTTTAACTTTCTAAAAGTATAGATGGAGAGATAGGGATATGGGTAGATGAGCGTTGCTGAATCTTCTTTTGAATATTCGTAGAGCGGGCATCCTGCCCGCGCGAAAAGCTCCCTGAACGGGCAAGATGCCCATTCCACCAGATCTTGAACAGGCAAGATGCCTATTCCACCAGATCTTGAACAGGCAAGATGCCCATTCCACCAGATCAGCCACAGGCAAGATGCCTATTCCACCAGATCTTGAAC
>NZ_JAAHFV010000515.1:0-3401 GCF_010672755.1 Moorena sp. SIO1F2 | reverse complement strand
TAGGGAACCTTTAGGAATTTGTGGCACTGTCTCGGACTGCACTTCAGGATGGTAGTGATCGCGTCAAAGCTAAATTTGGTTTCTCTTGTAGCAAAGCACTAGGACAACTGAAGATAATAGAAGACAAAGCGAAGAAGTATAGTAATCTATCTGATCCAAAAGTGCGATTACTTAAATTTATCGATGTCCAAACTAAAGAACAATTCAATAAAAGTTGATGCAAGCCACTTCTCCTCCAGACTCCACTACTATCCTCGCTGGCTTCCATGCTCTCTCCGATCCCCTGCGCCTGGCAGTGATTGAGCTACTGCGATCGCAAGAGTTATGTGTTTGTGATTTATGCGATCGCTTAAATGTCCAGCAATCAAAACTATCATTTCACCTGAAAACCCTTAAACAAGCTGGTCTGATTCGCCCCCGCCAACAGGGAAGGTGGATGTACTACAGCCTGAATTTGCCCCAGTTTGTGGTTTTAGAGCAATATTTGGCAGAATTTCGTCGAACAGGTGTGATGGTACCTACCCGTAGTTGTTGCTCAGACTAGTTTAAAGTCTAGGTTGAATGGCTCTAGGGCTCTGATCAGGGTATAGAGTGTCTTAAAGCACCGACCCTGTCAACTGCTCTTGATGTACCTAATACCATTAGCCCAATACCATTAGCCAATTCAGCCGATGGCTTAACTATTGTTTAAGCAATAAATCAATTTTTTTTGATATATTAGGATTAACTAATTCTTAAAAAACGAGGGATATTCATGGCTACTCTCAAAACTCATGTCTCCCTAAATGTCACTGACCTTCACAAATCTGTGACATTTTACCATGCCATGTTTGGTGTGTCTCCAGTTAAATACAAAGCTGACTACGCCAAATTTGATTTGG
This sequence comes from Moorena sp. SIO1F2, assembly GCF_010672755.1. Lineage (NCBI taxonomy): Bacteria > Bacillati > Cyanobacteriota > Cyanophyceae > Coleofasciculales > Coleofasciculaceae > Moorena > Moorena sp. SIO1F2. The sequence goes on along the minus strand of NZ_JAAHFV010000515.1, from coordinate 2,520 downwards.
CAAATCCGCCCCTCAATCTCACCCTAGAACTCAACCCCAATATGCACTCTGGTGGCACATTATCTCATCTAGGTGTACAGGTTGAAAGTACAGAAGATGTACAAGCTCAGATCAAGCGTTTTCAAGCTGCAGGACTAGAGGTGTTAGAAGAAAAGAACACTCACTGTTGCTATGCCATCCAGGATAAAGTGTGGGTGAGTGACCCAGATGGTAACCGCTGGGAAGTATTTGTGGTGAATGTCGAAGATACTGCACCCGAGATGAATCTGAAGATTACCGACAATTCTGAGGAGGAATCCAATACTGTGACATCCTCCTGCTGTGGATAAATTAGATCACCATTAAATGAGAATCCGCAAACTGATACCCAAACAAACTCTCTGGTCCTTAATATCCCATTGCTGGCGAGAGGCAGTAACTGAGGGCATGGCTACATTTATCTTAGTCTTTGTTGGCACTGGTGCTGTCATGGTGAATCACATCACTAGTGGAGCCTTAACTCATCTGGGCGTCAGTTTTGTGTTTGGAGCAGTGGTCGCTGCTTTAATCTATGCCACAGGACATATTAGCGATGCCCATATTAACCCAGCTGTGACCCTTGCTTTTTGGGCTAGTGGCTTTTTTCCCGCTCGCAAAGTGTTACCTTATATCCTCGCTCAATGCATTGGTGCGATCGCTGCTTCAACATTACTGTTGCTGACACTGGGGTATGTTGCTGAGCTCGGGGCAACTCTGCCTCTACAAGGGAACTGGTTTCAATCCTTAGTGCTGGAAGTAGTACTCACCTTTATCTTAATGTTTGTGATCTTAGGCTCTGGTCTCGACCGCCGTGCTCCCATTGGCTTTGCTGGTTTGGCTATTGGCTTAACTGTAGGATTAGAAGCAGCTTGCTTCGGACCAATTACCGGTGCCAGCATGAATCCAGCCCGTTCATTAGGGCCAGCCCTAGTAGCTGGGATTTGGCAACATCAATGGATTTATTGGGTTGCCCCGATTGTAGGAGCGCAATTAGCCGTGATTGCCTATCGGCAACTTTCCCATGGATTTCGGGATATTAAATAAAAGCATAGCTAGCTAAAAAGTAACAACTAACAACTAACAACTAACAAATCACTATGAAACAAATCATGTTTGTTTGTAAAAGAAATTCCTGCCGTTCTCAAATGGCAGAGGGGTTTGCTAGAACCTTAGGAGAAGGGAAGATTTCTGTTACTAGTTCTGGACTAGAAGCAAGCCGAGTTCATCCTACAGCAATTCAAGTCATGGATGAAATTAATATAGATATTACTGACCAGACGTCTAATCCTTTAAAGGATTTCAAGGCTGAAGACTATGATGCTGTAATTTCCTTGTGCGGCTGTGGTGTTAATTTACCAGAAGCCTGGGTATTACGAGATGTTTTTGAAGATTGGCAGCTTGATGATCCTGATGGGCAACCACTAGAGACGTTTCGCCGTGTCCGAGATGAAATTAAAGAACGAGTAGCTAAGTTAGTGGAAACCTTGAGCTAATTAGTCGGTTTAGAGTTGATTGGACTTTGGACAAAATTTTATTTTCTGTCTTTAGTATCCTTATCTATTAGACGATATTACCGGTCAATTCCGTCCAATTTTTTGAGTTATCAAAAAAAGGTGCTCTACCGAACATAGTGTGTATAAAACCGCGCTTTCTAAAAGCCTTATTATGCTGTTATTGGCTTGAACATTACTACATAATGGTTTGATGAGTGATCGCGAAATCAAAAGGGTTTCAGCATGTGAAGTTATATTTCGCCAACAGCATCGCGATAGCGTAACCCAACACAAATGTTCTTGGGCGTTATTACCAAACCATCACTTGACCCAATTCATTACGCAAATTAATTACTGAACTTTCTCTACAAACACTCACAGGACAAACGTCGAATACATAGACAGCATCTCCATCTGGGGCACAAAGTAAAACGAACATTGCATCTTTACCCTGCATTCGACCTTCTACACCAGACATTCGCAAACGTCTTACAGTTCCGTTTTGTAACTTTCCTGCAGCTTCATACTTTTTGAATTTTTCGAGTGCTTTTAATTCACAAGCTGTCCGGCTAGTTGTGCTAACAGCTGACCAACCAGAACCAGTACCCCAGGTAGGTCTTTCTGCCCTAGCTGCTCTAGGAAGGAATGCCGTTAATAGTCCCGATGCAATAAGTGGAATGATAATAGTAGTGGATAAACGTGTAGACATAAGACAAAAAGCAAAAAGCCTATTGTTGATTGGAATTATTATATCCCACATTCCGCAGGTTCGTCCTCAATTTGAATAATTTTCTCTTTGCTTACAAGCCAAAGCTATATCCTGCAAAGGTTTCATTGATTTGAGTATGAAGATCCATTTTGCCCAGCTTTATTCTCAATTGGTTAGTATTTTTGAGAATGGCTGAACTTGCGATCGCTCAGTTTCCCATAGTGTCGTAAAAAATATTCTATATCCAAGCTAACCTGCGGAATGTGGGTTATATCTACTTTAAACTAGTAGATATAACCA
>NZ_JAAHFV010000514.1:0-3412 GCF_010672755.1 Moorena sp. SIO1F2 | reverse complement strand
TATGAGAGGGGTAAATTCTCTAGTCATGGTAAGGAGTGGGAAGTGGGTGTATAGCAAAATCAAGGAAACCTTGCTTTTTATGACCAACCTTCAGGATGCTGACGACTCTCAAAACTTATAAACTAAATTTAAACTAAATTAGTGGAGGTTAAGGAAAGTGCCAAACACTAAAATATTCTCATATCTATCACAAGACTATCTTACTGTCGAACTAGAAGCATCATTACTAAATATCTTTATTAATATTGATGGCATTGCAGGAAGAAGAGGTATTCTTACCAATGCTGGAGTTGATGAATACTTTATTAATAGGCTAAATTTTAATTCCAACATTAATGAATTTATCACTAGTTTAGTCTCTCAGTTTAAAGACTATCGAGTATCCCTTCAAAACCCATATTATCATCCCCTACTCTTGTTTTCACAATATATCCTTCAACAACCTCCACAAAAATATAACTTAACTGAACAAGATCTCAAACTATTTCAAAAAATCCGTACTATTGGCGGAGAACAAATAAAAACTTTAGTCACTAAAATTAGTGATGATCCTAATTTTAGTGAAACTAACGATAAAATTGATAACTATTTGGACAAGGTTGAAGAAAAATTAAGATATCAAGGGTGTTTAGATTTTAAGTATGATGTTAAACATGAAGAACAACAATTTAAGCTTGTCAGTAAAATTCCTAATTTTGAAATTCCTTTCGGAGTCTTTAATATGAGAGGGGATGCTTTTTTCATATTCTCTTACTTACCCTCTATTAATAGTAAAATTTTACAACAATATTCTAGTCAATGCTTAGACTATGGAAAAGAAAAAACTACTATATCTAGTTTTGGACAAGTTCTTAATGCAAGAGTTCCTTCTAATGTTTGCTTTGCTATAGCTATTGTTAAGGATTTAGAACCAGAAATTAAGAAGAGTATACGAACAGAAAATCCTTTGGATTTTGAGACAGATACATTATGGTACAGAGTACCTGTTGTTTACTGCTTAAGTGACGAACAACTTTATTTTTATGACCAACCTTCATCATTCTGGGAAAAGTTCAAAGGAGAAATAGTCTGGAAAAGATTGAGACAAGTGGTTGAAACCACTTTAAACCCTTAATTAACATCACATTGAACTCAATAAAGTACGCACATAAGCAGCTGCTGTGACTGCCGCGTACTGTTGCCAAGTATCGGATTTGTGAGAATCACAATAGTCACAAATACCACGAACCACAATATAACCTATTCCATGATTCCAAGTGGCATCCGCAACACCAGAACCTTCCATTTCAATAGCCTTAACCCCAAATTGCTTCCGTAACATATCGCGTTTCTGCGGATTTTTAAGGAGTTTATTCGCAGAACCAATGGCACCTAAGAAAATTTTAGGCTGATCTTGGAGTCTTTTTGAGTCTTGTGGATGTGGAATTACCTGATCTGGTTGCTCAGAAGAATGAAGCAGATCCGTTTCTTGAGGGGGACGTTGCCAGTTTAGCTTTTGTAAGGCTTTTAGAATAACATCTTCCCAAGGTCGTTGCCCTAACATTTCATTAACACGCAAATATTTTGCAGCTTCCACTAACTCTGCACTAGCGGGAACTGGCATAGCACGAATTTCCGTAAACTGTTGGGACTCCTTATCAAAATCGTACTGCACAATCCCCTTCTTGTTAGAAACAATAATATCACCTAAACGTACATGGTCTTCAACTTTGGTAGGATGAGGAACACCTCCAGCAATCCCACACATAATAATTGATTGCACCATAGGATAATGGGACAACATAGTTGTTGCTCCCATGGCTGCTGCATTATTTCCCATATCAGCTAAAGTTACAGCTACTATTTGAGGAGTCCCATTACTATCGGCAACATCCGTTAACCAATATCGTCGCCCCGCCCCTTTTCCTGGTTTCTTTTCCTCTTGCCCTTGGTCAAATACAGCTTGAACAGCTACATATTCTTTTGGTAGTGCCGTAATTATACCAATAACGGGTTCTGAATTTCCAATTTTAGAAATAACTAAATTAGGTTTAATTTGGGTATTTTCAGTTGTAAATAATTGAATTTTTTGTTTACCAAAAGCCAGTATTTTACATAAAATATCTATGTCTTGATCATCTAAATTATATCTTTCTCCTTGTTCAATCAGATACTCTAAAAAGCTAATGAGAGGATGATAATCTGGTTTTCGACTAGAAACTCTATATTGTTTAAATTTTGCAACTAAAATGGTAATAAATTCACTAATATTTAGATTAAAATCAAGATTACCAATAAAATATTGATTAACGCCCCCGTTACTTAGAAGCCCTTTCCTTCCTTGTATAGAATCAATATTTGTAAATATTTTATATAAATATAATTCAAGTTTTACAATATCATCTTGCTCTAATTCAGAGAAGATTTTAGTTTGTGAATTGATCATTGTACTATCCTTAATTTGGTTAATATTTATATTTATATTTTGTATATGATTCAGTGCTGGAATAACATCTGCCCCAATCAAAATCATAATCTGTTCAACAGGGTGTGTTTTGTCATTAAATTTTATAAAAAGATGGTCTGTATATTTAGAAAGTACCTTAATAACTTTAGTTAAATCGTTTTCAGTTAACTTGAGTAATGGTATAACAATATTACCAGATTTTACTAAAGTACCAATATTTTCATTAAAATTTATGTTTTCAGGATTAGTAAAAGCTTTTTCAATTATGGATGGAGGAATTGTTTCTTTTAAAGCATAGGATAAAGCATCTTGTGGAGAAGCTAGTTTAGCTATTTCAGTAACCTGATTATATCGTTCTAAATTTTTTTGTTCTTTTTTTGGAATAACATCAATTTTTTGTTTTAAATTATTAATATAATTTTGATTTATATTATTATTGGATAGATCTCGATCTGTATAATTTAAACCAAAAGCTTCTACTAATTTTTTTTGGGATACGGATAAATTAATAATTTTAGGATCTGCTTTGTGAGGATAAACAATTGTCCTCACAATAGCTTGATAGTTATCTAGTTCATTTTTAAGTTTCTGGATTTCTTCAGGAGTTATTTGTTTCTGGAATAAACCGACTGAAAGGATTGATTCTTTACTTTTATTAACCTTAGCTTCTAATTGATTTCTATGTTCCCGAAGAAGATTGATAAAATTAGAACGCATTTGATTAAATTCATCATCACCTAATGTATATTTTTCAATATATTTTCTGATTGCTTGTAAACATTGACTACGACATTCATCAGCAATTAGTTTATTCTGTTGATCACGACTTTCATGATTTTCTGAAATTGCAGTGATTGTAGTGAGTAATGGATGATCTTTTGGCAAACTATCAATCTTACCATAACTCCCTGGTTCATTCCCTAAGGGAATTGCATCACGAATTGTTAGATTTGGATTATTTTCTAA
>NZ_JAAHFV010000513.1:0-3447 GCF_010672755.1 Moorena sp. SIO1F2 | reverse complement strand
TACTGGATTACAAATGCCAGTGGTATGGTCGAGACTTAATTAAGATTGACCGATGGTTTCCTAGTTCTAAAAGATGTGGAAACTGTGGGCATATCGTTGATAAAATGCCGTTGGATATTAGGGAGTGGAAGTGTCCTGAATGTGGGATTATCCATGACCGTGATATCAACGCGAGTCAGAATATTTTGGCGGCAGGACTTGCCGTGTCAGTCTGTGGAGCGAACATAAGACCTGACAACCATAAGGTTGAAGGGCAGTTGCGAAAATCCCGTTCGCGTAGCGTGGCCTACGGCCTCCGCTACGCGAACGGCTTTGCCGAAACGGGAAGGAAACAGAAACCTAAATCGTGAGGTTTGGGAATCCCCCACTATAATAGCGGTAGCTTAGTGGCGGGAGGATGTCAACAATACCAATATTGACAGGTAGAACGGTTTCCATAGTTAAAGGTTCCTAGCAAAAACTAGTGGTGACCGTAAGCTTTAAACACCTTAACTTTAAGCAATTGGAGTTTCCTTGGGAATAGATCCAATGGATGAAGCTATTTTTGTCCCAAAATTGCTAATTTTCACGCTAAATGCCGTTTTAAGACGGAACGAGGAGCGCGACGAACGCGGCACTTAATGGTTTTTTTTCCTAAACGCTGGTGTGCTTCGTAACGGTGGCAACCAGAAAAACCATAGTATTGCCCATCTACTTCTAACACATCAATGGGTTCGCGCAAACCCTCTTTAGCAATTGATTCCATTAGCGCCGCCACCTTGTTTGGATCATTTTGTCGTGGTAGGGGACGGCGGATTTGCTCTAGGGGAATTTCTTTGATGTATACCATAGTTTTAGTAATTTGTCAATTTAGTTTTGATGGTAATAGGGTTGGGGGTTAGGCGTTAGGGGTTGGGTTAAGGGTTTTTGTACTTAATGTAAGCTTCCCTAATCTAAGCATTCCTAATCCCTAATACCAGGATGCCCGTAGGGAGGAGCGTCGGGTAGAATAAGGAAAATTAAGCAAGGGCTAATGAATCAAGCCAGTTTTAATCCTAATGAGATTACTGTGCCCAATGGCTGCTTCTTTGGCTTGCCCTATTCGGTTGAGGAGGCTTCAATCGTTTTCCTGCCTGTTCCTTGGGACGTGACCACATCTTACCGAGAGGGGGCAGCAAACGGTCCCCAAGGGATAATAGAAGCTTCCGTACAGTTAGATTGGTACGACTTTGATGTACCCCAAGCTTGGGAAACGAGGTGCGGGACTATACCGATTAACTCAGCTATCCAAGACCAAAATCGTGCCATGAGGTTGATAGCTAAAGAGATTATTCAGTATTTAGAAGCTGGTGGCAATGTGGATGATGATGCGATCGCAAAACAGTTAGCCATGGTTAATAAAGCCTGTGCTGCTCTCAACAACTGGGTTTACACTCAGGCACTGGAACTGCTGGAGCAAGGCAAACTGGTTGCCATTGTCGGTGGCGATCACAGTGTTCCTCTTGGGTTAATGAAAGCCCTAACACAGCAACACGAGGAATACGGCATTTTACAAATTGATGCCCATGCCGATCTCCGGCAAGCCTATGAAGGGTTTAGTTACTCCCATGCCTCGATCATGTACAATGCCCTGACCCTACCTCAGATTAATCGTTTAGTTCAGGTTGGCATCCGAGATGTTTGTGAAGAGGAAATGTCTTGGGCTCATAGCGATCGCCGGATTGTAGTGTTTGATGACTGGCAGCTCAAAGCTAACACTTACGAAGGTATAACCTGGGCAGCCCAGTGCCAGGAAATTATTGCTAATTTACCTAATAAAGTTTATATTAGCTTTGACATTGACGGATTGAACCCCTCTTATTGTCCCAATACAGGTACTCCTGTGCCCGGAGGATTGGAATTTAACGAGGCAATTTATTTAGTGCGATCGCTAGTCCAAGCTGGCAAAACTATTATTGGTTTTGATCTGTGCGAAGTTGCTCCCGGAGACTCTGGAGATCAGTGGGATGGCAATGTTGGGGCTAGAATTTTGTACAAGCTTGCCTGTTTAACTAGGTATACAACTAATTGCTAAAAAAATCAGCATCACTAAATTTTTATCTGACTGCTGTAGCCTGGGTAGCCAAATGTGTCTCTTTCAACTGCTCCAGTAAAGCTTTTCGTTGGTCATAGAGGCGTTTTAGAGGACGAGGCGCTACCTTAGCTAGGCAGTAAGCTGTCAGTAGGGGCATAGCAATAGTCGAGTCGCAATAAACCACTACTGTTTCTGATAACTTTTGTGGATCAAGCTTGCACCAAGAGACCGCCTCCGATGGAGTTGCTCCTGACAAACCCCCTGTGTCTGGGCGGGCATCAGTTACCTGAAGAAAGTAATCATGCCCCTTCTCATCAATACCCAAGACTTCTTGAAGATACGGTTCCGTCTGCAACATGAAATTTTTCGGCGAGCCACCTCCCAAGATCCAAATCCCACTGGCTCCCCCATAGTTTTTAGCTGCCAGCACAATTGCTGCCGTTTCATTCACATCCAAGGACACATCAATGACTGGTCCGGTTCCCTGCAACCCTAGCGCTGCTAAATTCATCCCAATCGAACTATCTCCAGGGCTGGAGGTATAGATGGGGACTCCTAATCGATAAGCTGCCGCCAGCAGGGATTGGTTTTCGAGTCCCAATGTCTGCTCCCGTGCAGCAATGTACTTACCGCAGAGGTAGTGAAACTCTGCCGTTCCCATTTGATCCTTAAACTCAGGCTGTTCAATGATCTGACGAAAGAACTTATCCGTTGATAGCAGCACGTCATAATCGAAGAAAATGTCATAGATCCGGACAACCCCTTCTTTCTGCAATACCACATCACTAATATCGTGCCGCCCTTGATGGAGTTCCAATCCGATGCCAAAGTGAGTGTCGTGGTAGAGATTGGCTCCCGTAGATACTATCCAATCGACAAACCCTGCCTCCATCAGTGGTATCACTGCGGCCATTCCTAACCCTGCGGGGGTTAATGCTCCTGTCAAACTTAAACCCACGGTTACGTTGGCTTGCAACATCCGCTCTACCAATAATTGACAGCCTTCTCGTAATCGACCGGAATTGTAGGCTAGAAACGTCTGGTCGATCAACTCTGTGATTGGGATTCCTGCCGTAATCGGACCCGGAGCGATTTTACGCCCTTGCAAAAAGCGATTTTCTTTGGTGGGCATGTTAGTCAAATCACTCGATAAAACTTGCACTTCACGACGGTTCTAACTTAAAGATAAACATTGTTTATTGTCAAGGTTCATGGTTCAGGATTCATGGCAAAGATTACCTTAGCGCTTGTCTGTGCCATCAATCATATATCCATCACTTTGGCTGTAGGGAGTACAATGAAATGCTTTTCTTCAGCAGAACTTACCGAAAACTGAGCACCAAACCCTATAAGTTGTAGGAAACCCAACAATTCGAGTTACCCAGTAACTCGAA
>NZ_JAAHFV010000512.1:0-3489 GCF_010672755.1 Moorena sp. SIO1F2 | reverse complement strand
AACATAGCGCCTGCCTGACTTCGCACTGACGCGCTATAGTTACGAAATCCAAATCCCATTCCGGTTCCCTCAACCCAATACAAGGGGGTAAGACTTGGTGTTTTAAAGCCATTAGACACAAAGCAGTACCAATGGCTCCAGAAGCACCAAGAGTGTGACCAGTGGCTCCTTTGGTAGAACTGATTGCCACCCCTTGGGGAAATAGCTGCTGAATCAGCTGCGCTTCATTCTGGTCATTAAGTTTGGTTCCGGTACCGTGGGTATGGATATAATCAATATCTGTAGGAAATAGGTGGCTGCGGTCTAGACATTGTTTGATAGCTGCGATCGCACTCTGTCGATCTGGGTTAGGTGTACTGACATGATAAGCGTCCGAGGTCAAGCCAAACCCCAGTAATTTTCCATAGATAGGCGCTGCTCGACGATCAGCCAAATCCTCTGACTCCAATACCAATACAGAACCTCCCTCTGCCAACACCAAGCCTTGACGTTGCTTGTCAAAGGGGTAAGCACCAGTTTTTGCTAGAGCCCCCATTTTAGTAAATCCGGCTAGGGTTAGGGGAGTAATTGGTGCTTCTACAGCACCAGCAATGACTCGTTGGCATTGACCGGTTTGAATCAATTCAAATCCTTGAGCGATCGCCCAAATTCCTGTTGCACAAGCTGCCATTGGTGCTAGGACTGGCCCAAAGGAACCAATGTAATGGGCAGCAGCAATAGCTGGTTGATGGGGTAGAGTGTCTAACCAATGCTCTAGAGTTAAGATTTCATTTAAGCTATCGAATCCGGGATACTCTGGTTCGGTGTCGAGTTTCCCATGACTAGTCATCTGCTCCTGGGCTAGTTGCTCCCAAGCTGCCTGACAGCTACGACTGGAACCAATCACCACACCACAATCCTTTAGAGGGATGGTTAAGTTAGCATCTTCAATAGCATCTGCTACAACCTGGTAGGTCAGCTGTTCAATAGAAGCTGGTGTCTGACCAATCATAGCCAACGGTAGAGGTGATAAATTGGCAAAGGGTCGATACCAGCTAATAGCTGACTCACTGTTTAGCAAATGCTGCCAACTGGGTTTGAGGCGACCTAAAGCAGATACTAATCCAATCCCAGTAACGCATACCTCCACGAATTCGTTTAAAGATCGTTAATCGTTATCTTAAGGTTTCTTCAGGTTTTCGATGCCTTTAGTGACCTTGACTGATTCAATGCGATCGCCTTGCTGAATTTTGTTTACCACATCCATACCTTTAGTGACTTTGCCAAATACAGCATAGTCCCCATCCAAGAAAGGCAGCTCTGCTAGGGCAAAGTAAAACTGTGAAGAGGCTGAGTCTGGCATTTGGGAACGAGCCATGGCCACAGCACCAGGAGTATGAGTCAACTCAGGATCACCAGGAATTCCGGCTGCCTTAAAGGTTTTGCTGTATATGGGTTGCTCTGCCCCCTTCGGCTTAATTTCTAATGGAATGTAGCGAGTTTCCTTCGTTTGTGGATCTATGAACCCCCCTGTGCCCAGAAGCTCTACTGGAAATTTTGGGTTTTTTCCTTGGGGATCACCACCTTGGACAACAAATGGTTGAGGTTCCCTTACCACTCGGTGAAACACCAGTCCGTCATAAACACCCTTGTCAACCAGATCCACAAAATTGCCAGCTGTAATCGGGGCATTGCTTCCATACACTTCAATAGTAATCGGTGAGCCTTTTACCCTCAGCTCAACAGTAGCTTTTTTGTCTAGTCGGGGTAAATTGCTGAATTGGGGATTGCTGGTGGTTTCAGCAGGAGTAGATTTGTTTTGGGGAGTTGATGATTCCGTTGAGTTCGACGTTGAGCCACTGCATCCTGCTATTACCAGAGCTAACACTACTAACATCACAGATAGCCAGCGCCGGATATTCTTAATCATGCTTACTATAACTATATCTTGTTTTATTGGCAATTTACAACCCTTCCAGGGGAACTCCGAGGAAACGAGCCAGCTCTGCTCCCTGATTCTCTAATTCCAAAAGGGAGATGGGTTGACCGACACGAGTTAGAGGAACTTCCCGGCGATCCTTAGTGCGCACGTAGAGGACTCGGCGTGGATTTAGACCTTCTTTGATGTCTACTCGAATCGACTGGACATCTTCTGTACGGCAACTGAATTCGACTTCACGGTTTTTACCGGGAAAGCCAGACCGCACTACTCTCACCATACCTGTTTCTTGGTTAAATTCATTGTAGCCTCCGCCGATATCCCAATAAATGGTTAGCCATAGGTAGAGAGATAGCAACAGTGCAGCAACACCATAGAACCCCATTGCTACCCCCTGAGGGATAAAAATTAGGTTGGTTGCATCTCCAATCGGGAGTAGATCCATGTTGAGATAACTCGAAAGCCCTGCCAGGAAAAATCCTATACCTCCTATAGATACAGCTCCTGCCACTAAATAGTTGCTCAAACGGCGAGAGCCAAGAACCGATTGTCGAAGTACCAGGTTTTCCAGTTGGTTGGTCGATGCTGCCATGAGAAGATGTGGTTGCCTCTAAGAAATCTGACTTGACAATAGTGCTGAGTCCGAGAGTAGATCAGTTGATTTATGGATACTCCAGGGAGCTCATCTAGAACTTGTATCACATTTTTGACCAAGACAGGGAAATTATGTAACTTTTGACACCAAATCTCAAAAAAATCTGAGGAGTATGTGTAATTTTGTAAAATTTTTGGTATTTATTATTATTGTATGTAACGTTTGTAACCCCAGTCTCCTTATGGGAGAATCAAGTCAAGCGTTAAACTGTGTGATAGTTTAAGAAACATTAAGTCACCACAGCCTAACCTGATAGCCTGTGGCATCCCGTTAAAAGACAATCCTGTAAGAGGGAAGTGACTTAAAATCACTGAACTCTAAGGGAAATCCACCTCTAGAAGGGTGGGAGTGTCGCTAAAAAGACGTAAAAACGTCCCAATTTTGAATCCTTGCAAATCGTTATATGTATGAGGATTTGAATCTATGACAGTAGCAGTAGGACGCGCCCCCAGCACCAGAGGATGGTTTGATATCCTCGATGACTGGCTCAAGCGCGATCGCTTTGTATTCGTCGGCTGGTCCGGCATTCTGTTGTTCCCCTGTGCCTACATGGCGTTAGGGGGCTGGCTAACTGGTACCACCTTTGTTACCTCTTGGTACACCCACGGCTTAGCCTCTTCTTACCTAGAAGGTTGTAACTTCCTGACCGTAGCAGTATCCTCTCCTCCTAACAGTCTGGGACACTCCCTGCTGCTGTTGTGGGGACCAGAAGCTCAAGGAGATTTGACTCGCTGGTTCCAACTAGGAGGGTTGTGGAGCTTCGTGGCATTCCACGGAGCATTTGGTCTGATTGGGTTCATGCTGCGGCAATTTGAAATTGCGCGTCTAGTAGGCATCAGACCCTACAACGCGATCGCATTCAGTGCGCCGATTGCAGTATTTGTCAGCGTGTTCCTGATGTACCCATTGGGACAGT
>NZ_JAAHFV010000511.1:0-3497 GCF_010672755.1 Moorena sp. SIO1F2 | reverse complement strand
TTAATAAAAATCTCCCCATCTCCCCATCTCCCCACACTTCCCACACTTCCCTCTCTTTCCCGATTCCCGATTCCCGACTCCCGATTCCCGTTTCCCGATTCCCGATTCCCGATTCCCGATTCCCGATTCCCGATTCCCGATTCCCGATTCCCGATTCCCGATTCCCTGCGCTATACTAATTATTTTCAAGATACTTTTCTATCAATAGTCTAATTTTTGGTAATTTAAATTCATTAGCATAATTCGATATAGTCTGAGCAAAGGGAACAAATTTATCATCTAGTTGAGGTATTGGCTGATACACCCACTCTAACTGCAAATATTGCCCTAAGAAAACTTGATTGGTAGCTTGCACTACAGACAAACCATCTACTATTCTTCTAAAAGGTGGACAGAAGTCGTTTTTTTTCACGGACGTATTACCTATGGTTGACTATTTTATCCAAGCTACAGAACGCCCTTGGATGAGCATTTATTTAAGAATCCTCGCCTTTGTCTTTGCCTATGGCGCGATTGTCCACTTTGGTAATATAGCAGGTTTTGGGGAAATGCCGTGGTTAGAAACACCTTTAATCTGGAGAATTGGCGATGTTTTCTATGGCATCCTCGATACAGCAGCCGTGATTGGACTAGGAGCACGAAAATTGTGGGGCATTGGATTATGTTTACTTGGAATTCTCTCTCAGTTTATTATTTACACAGTATTTATCGATTATTTTGCCTCCACCCCTGAGCAAAGACAAACCATCTACGGTCTTTTGGTAACTGAAGCAATTTTAGTGCTGATATTGACTACATTATTCCTGTTAAGAAAGTAATTTTTTTTCTAACTAAACAATGTCAGCTATCAGCTATCAGCTTTGATGGGCAAATCCCCAGACTTTAAATTATCATTAATATCTCAATCTTAAATTGAGCCGTTCCCGTAGCGTGGCCATAGGCCTGCATAGGTTTATTTTAAGCTGACTGCTGACTGCTGACTGCTTACGGCACCTCTTGATCAACCCACTCTAATTGTAAATACTTCTCCAATAATGCCAGTAATTTCTGCTTTAGCAACAATATATATCACAGGTAAGGTGACATCAAACCAAAATGTTGAACCTTGGCATAATTGACTTTTAACGTTTATTTTACTTCCCATCAATTTAACGATTTGCTGACTGATAGCTAAGCCTAAACCCGCTCCAGCTATCCGAAGCTGGGTATCCCCTACTTGTTCAAAGGGTTGGAATATTTTATCTAACTGTTGAGGACTGATTCCTATCCCAGTATCGATCACCTCAAAGCGAATCTTCCGAGAATGGATGTTATAATATCCCCCTTGAATGCTTTTGTTGGAAGACTGAGAGATTGCTAAGATAGGGTTTTGTTTCTCAATGACTCCTCTTGGTCGTGAATTCTCTATCTGTATACTTCCCCTTCTGTAACTCAGAAGTAAGGCGTTGCTGAATTAAGGAATGAATGCGCGATCATCTGGTTTTATTACAGCCCCCTAAATCCCCCGAGCGAGGGATTGCTCGCTCGGGGGACTTTGAGAGTTTTGTTCCCCCCAGCGAGGGATTGCTCGCTGGGGGGTTAGGGGGGCAAAACCATACCCATAATCAGCAACGCCAGAAGTAACACCACAAAATGGAACTAAAGCAATTTTCGGCTCTTGAGTTATGCCAAATGGTTTGAATCATGAAAACAGCTCTAGCAACACCATGCAACATATCAAATCTATTTCCCTAGCAATTTTACTATTGGCTTCGGTTCTATATCTGCCAAGCTGCAACCTCACTGGGGCTAAAAAGAACTCCAACTCAACTAGTAGCTCTCCTACTAAAGTTTTAGATCAAACCCCTGATAGTCGTCTGGTGGAGGAATTGACAACTAGCTATCTCAACAAAACCCCAGCTAGAGCAGTTGCGACTAAGCTAACCCTTGAACAAGCTCAGGCTTTGCAAGACCAATTTGTACAACAGTTGAGCTCTAGTTTAGGAAACGTTGTAGGTTACAAAGCTGGACTGACTAATCCTGCTGCTCAACAGCGCTTCAAAGTCTCTGAACCCTTACGAGGTGTACTTCTCGAAAAAATGTTGCTCAAAAGTGGAGCGGTTGTCCCTGCCAACTTTGGTGCTCGACCTGTATATGAAGGAGACTTAATGGTTAGAGTTGGTAGCGATGAAATTAATAGTGCTACTACCCCTAAGGAAGCTTTAGCTGCTCTTGATGCCGTCATTCCCTTCATGGAACTACCAGATTTAGTTTATGACCCAAAAGTGAGTCTTAATGGCACTGCTTTGGCAGCCATTAATGTCGGTGCTCGCTTGGGAGTTTTAGGAACACCGATTCCTTTATCTGCTACCCCTGATTGGGAAGAACGATTAAAAAATATCAAGATTGTAATGGTAGATAAGGCTGGCAATCAGTTAGCTGTTGGTAAAAGTAGTGCTTTATTAGGGAATCCGTTACAGGTAGTACTTTGGTTAAAAGATTCTTTGAAGGCATCAGGTAAAGTTTTGAAGAAAGGCGATTTACTGTCTTTAGGCTCCATGACTCCCCTAGTTCCTGTTAAATCTGGTACTACTATTCGTGCTCAATATATTGGATTAGATCCAAAAGACAAGGTAGAAATATCCGTTAGTTTTGAGTAATATTAAGTCCGGTATAACAAAGGGAATAGGGAGTAGGGAGTAGGGAGTAGGGAGTCGGGAGTCGGGAGTCGGGAGTCGGGAGTCGGGAGTCGGGAGTCGGGAGTCGGGAGTCGGGAGTAGCGATGTATCGCTTTTACAATTAGGCAAAAAGTCTAAGAAACTTCCCATACTTCCCACACTTCCTAGACTTCCCATTCTTTTTTACAAATATGAGATGCACCCTATCTAATCAGTTTACCGAACTGCGAAATTTGCCGTAACCATAGCCAACCTAAGACGCTGCCAATGGCATAATAGAGGAAATCCCACCATACAAAGGTAGTTCCTAAGAGAAATTTACCGATTAAGGAAGCACGAATCGGTGCTAATATAGGGGTTTGCCAAAGTTGTAATAATTCTATGGCACAGGTAACGCTAAAAACTCCTAAGGTAATTCGGGTTATTGCTTGGGGATTGGGGATAATAAAAAATATCAATAAACACCAAAAAATCTCATAAAAAATATCACCAGAGTAGTCATGAACCCATTTTTCTCCAAGACCAGAGTAGTATTTGGAAAAAATCCCTAATGGTGTAATAATCAATAGGGATAGGATAATCAGCCAGCGTTGAGGAGTAATTTTTAATAGTTTAGTCATTAGCGGATTAGACAAATGATTTGAGTGCTGAGGGCGTCAGTGGGTCAGTTGTGAGTTATGAGTTGTGAGTTATGCCAAATCCCTTACATCGATGGGGAAAACCAATAACTTTGCTGCTGTTGTGGTTAGCTGTTCCTATCACCGACCTCAATCTATCTACCTTTTACTGAACAAGCCTGCTGGAGTAGTTTCCACTTGCCGAGATTCCCGTAATCGTCCA
>NZ_JAAHFV010000510.1:0-3498 GCF_010672755.1 Moorena sp. SIO1F2 | reverse complement strand
CTGCAGATGATAAATCATAAGTTTTACCCTGGCTATTTTTTTGATAAGGACATTGAATTAGCTTTAATAAAGCAAGTTTAAATTATGGATTATATATTTCTATAAAAAACTATTATTGAAGATAAGTATAACAATGATAATTACATAAACATAAATCCCTGGGTTCAAGCGGGAAGTGATTACAATATCGATAAAAAAATTGGTTATGGGAAAACTAAGTTGATTACAATTTTTACCAATCATGATCTGGAATGTTCAAGTTTTAACTATTTGCCAGAGTAGCTTTTTGGTTAGATTTATCTAACTATAAACTCTGTCAATGAGATGTAGCAACTCTTGTGGAGCATCATCCTTTCCCAGACCGATAAGATAGTTATAGTCTCAAGGAGTTTAATTCAGTAGGTGTTGCAATTGCTGTTGTTGTAGTTGCCCAATCCCAGTGGTTGCCCAATCCCAACTTGAACCTTTTCTGTAATCCAGGCAGACTACCACCAGCCTGTGATGGGATAAAGTCTCTCCCCATCCCTGTTTTTGGCGGAACGGTTTTTGAGCTGGTGGAGCTGTTGCTTTAATGGTTCTATCTGTTGCGTTCTATCGGTTGCGGCTGGGCGGAGATTTGTCAATCTAATTTATTTAGATGTGTTTGCCCTGGGGGGAAGGCCAAACACACAACCAACCACCGTCACGGTTATTCAGTTTTTAAGGCGCGAAACTTTGCCACTTGTCCCTAAGTGTGATACTTTCATTGAGTGCTTATCGATACTGATTTAAAGCCAGCAAATCCCACACCATTTACCCCAGCATAACCTCTGGGGGGTGTTGTAATTTGTTTTTACCTGGTAGTCGGTGTCGCACCGCTATCTTCAATGGCCTAAGACTTGGTTTCTTAGGAACCGATTCTTGTCGGGGTCGAGAAGACAAAGATACTGAAGACAATGTGAAATTATTCTTATGATTACTCAGTCACCACCAAGTAACTGGCGACTCAAGCCAGGTTATCTGAGCTATAGTGGCTCTCAGTTTGAGTCCGTTCACATTCTTTTGGGAGGGTTTTTGGCCGATCGCCATTCCTCTAATCCTCTATCGACTGGCTCTTTACTGTCCGACAATCCCAGCTGTGAATGGGGCAAGGGGCAGCCATTCGAAAAAGTGATCGACTCTCCAGAAGCTTTTGCGGCGTTGATAGCAAATCCTCAGTTGTTTCGACATGCGATCGCAATTATTGAACCCTGGAAACATGTGGGCTGTAACCCCCTAGGTGAGGAGGTCCGTGCCTCGGTTAATGTGGCTTATTTGGCGCAAAAAGTTGCTGACTGTGATTCAATTCTCTTTCCCTATTGGGCCTCAGGTCCGTTAGATTTGGAGCGACTGATCCCCGTCATCAGCTCAGGATTGGCAATTGTGGTAGAGGGGGGGGATCCATCTCTCCGGAATCCCTCTACCTTTGCAGGGGCAAGTTGCTCCCATCAGGATCTTCTCCGTCTATCTGAGCAAATTCTCCTCTCTCGGACTCCTGCAAGCGCACCTGCCATATTTATTTGTTTAGGGCACCAGCTTGCGGCTCAGGCTCACATCAGTCTGATTCGTCGGGCAGTCAGGGAAGTGTTAGCTCTAGATGTATTGGAAGGGGATGGCAATGGCAAGGCTTTGAGGGCTTTACAACGTGTCTGTCAAGAAATCCAGGCAGTAGGGCAGTCCCTGGTCATCAAGAAGCGGGATGGCCGTGTGGTGGCAGACAATTGGGAGCATCAGGAGTTTGCGGTGGCTCACAACGAAGCAAAAGAGATTGGTGATCGCCAGCTGCGGCAGTATGAATCCCCTGACCATGAGACCTCCGGTGTTCCTGAGGCACTGATTGTTGCCCATGAGATTACCGCTGATGAGCACGAAGGGGTGATTGATACGTCGATTGCCTATGAGCATGAACTCAACATTGCAATGTTTCATTCGGACGAGGTGAACGAAGAGGCAATCTTATTTGCAAACTGGGCGTATCGGTTAATTCATGATGCTCTCATTCCCAGCCGTCACATTGTGGCGAATAGTGCTTTGTCTTGGCTTATCCAGCTCCCTGATGCTGTTGAAATTTTGTGCTCGACGGCGGATGATGATGATGAGGTGTTGACAGAGTGTTCTGCCACTTGCATCAATTACAGAGATTTTGAAAGTAAAACCGTTCGGCGATCGTTTACCTGTCAGTTTCATCCGGAATTGCTGGCAGATCTGCGGGTGGTGGGTTTGCGGCAGCCCCCTTCCTATGAAGAGCTGAAGCAGGATGATGGGGTACGGCTATTTGCACGTTTGTTGTATGCCGGGATGCAAGAATAGCGATCGCAATTTCACAGGCAGACAGCTCTTGCTTGAATAGTTCTATCTGTTGCGTTCTATCGGTTGTGGCTGGGGGGAGATTTGTTTTTGCTGTGGTTCAATCAGTGAGCTAGTTGAGGCGGTATAGGGTAGAGCTTCTTTTGATAGTGGCTAAAACTAACATGAACCAGGTAACGGTACCTGGTTCATGGTTATACTTATTCAACAAAATATCTAGCTAGGGTTTACAGATTCTTACAGCCGAAGCTCAATAAAAAATTATATTCCTCCATTACTTACTTTCCTGAGTGGTTTGGCTTTTGATGTTTTAACAGTTTGGTTAGCCAAAGACGCTGAACAAAGATGCTTCAGATCATGACCACTAGCTAGTTAAAACATCGATTAATTAGGGCTAGACATGGTTTTAGTTGTCTAGGGTAGGTGGGAATTAAACTGAATTACTCCCATTGATGGTTATTTAACGCCTACCGATACTTTTTAGCTACCAGAATCTACCAAGGCAGATCCTAGCCCGCCAATGCAAGATGCAATCGCATCCAGGGGGTATCTCCCAAAGCTCTGACGGAATATCCCGCGAGCGCCATAAAAATGTCAAAAAAGTTATAACACCGGGATAGAGAGCGCAACTATTAAACCCTTGGTTTTCGGCTTTAATTTAAGTTACATAATAATCCCTGTCGGTGTTACCCTAATTTAAGTCTAACAAATAATAAGAGTTTTTGGTAGACTCTGCGACATTTTATTGTGCTGTTTACTAACCTTACCCTACATGTCTTGTTAATCTCTACGACTAAGTTTCTAGGGCTGTAAGTTGTTCAGGACAGGAGGCACAGTCCTGAATTCCGATTGGTTTGTGTGCCTATTTATGAATGTATCAACTTGGCTGAATTTTTGCTAGACTCTGTTCAGATAAATTTGCTTAACTTAAACTTTGTTTAAAAAGCCTATGAATTCGTAACGTTGGACAAATCCTATAGGACTTACGGCGCAAACCCGGTTATTGAGGTTAATTACACTCATTATGGTTCATTATGATGGCAAAATTGTCATTTATCAGCCCCATCCCGATTCAATATGGACGACTAATACTACTGTTGAGTAAATTACTGATTAATATGAGGGGTGTCACCCCTCATATTAATCAGTAATTTACTCAACAGTAGTATTAGA
>NZ_JAAHFV010000051.1:0-26696 GCF_010672755.1 Moorena sp. SIO1F2 | reverse complement strand
GGGAGTAGGGAGTAGGGAGTAGGGAGTAGGGAGTAGGGAATAGGGAATCGGGAATCGGGAATCGGGAATCGGGAATCGGGAGTCGGAAAAATTAGTTTTTGTACTTCATTGAATATGATTTTTTTTTATCTAAACATACCTATTAAAAAAGTGTTATAATGATAGTATGTGCGTCAACTATTATTTTCCACTGTTCCCTGTTCCCTGTTCCCTGTTCCCTTATTTTGTAAAAGCTTTCTAATAGTAAAAAATGGACTGAGCAAACTGCCCCAGAAGAATTCTAGTTCAAAGGCAGCAATGAGATTAGTTTTAAATTGTCCTCGATACTTAAGGAAATGTAGGATAAATCGGCGCAAATTTCCCAATAAGGTTTTGGTAATTACTATAGGCTTTTGCCAAAAGGTAGCATTAATCAGGCGGAGCTGACATGTGGCCAAACCACAGCCACGAGCGAGAGTGAGCAAGTAATCTCTCTGAAGACGCCACTGGGGAATCTGATGATAGCTATGCATGGCTGGGTTATACCAAATTTCCCAACCTGCTTTGTACATATACAGCAATGGCTCATAATCATCCCCCTGGACGAATAATCCGGGTAGTTTGCCTGTCAAACTGGGACGAGGTGGCACACTATCGAGCCAAGCTTGTCTACGAACGACTAAGCTTGCCCCTGGGGGTAGCCTGATTTGCTCGGGTTGAAAGGGATGGGGGTTTGGTCCATGTTCCCGAATTGCGAGAAATTGCTTGATGGGATCAAAATTTTCTGGGGGTTCGACTTCAAAATCACCGTGAATTTGACCACTGTAGGCTCCTGCCTTAGGATACTTTTGACCAAAGCTATAGGCTGCAGCAATCCAGTTGGGATCAGGTAAATTGTCATCATCTAAAAAACCGATTAATTCACCTTTAGCCTCCTGGACAGCTCGCAACCTGGCAAATGCTGATCCTTGTTCGAGTTCAAAACAATATCTTAAGGGGACAGATAAATCCCAATTGCTTTGATAGTCTTGAATAACCTGGGCAGTATCATCGCTACTATTGTTGTCAACAACAATAATTTCCCAACTGATGGAGTTGAGGAAAGTTTGCGATCGCAGTCGTTCGAGCAGTAATGGTAAACGCTTCGCCCCATTATAGGTCGGAATCGCTACAGTAAAGTCAACAGCCATAGAACTAGCTCATCTAGCTTTGTTAGTAAATCACCACAATTTTGCCAAATTGGCTCAACTAATAGAAGCATAATTTGATATCCTGAGATATCCTGATTGGTGATTTGAGATTGATGGAGAGAACCTCCTTCACCCACTCAATCATAATTATGATAAGATCAACAACTGTATTTTCCTGGAATTCAAGGGCGATCCCATTGGCCAGCATGGGTGAACTTACCCATATAACTCGTGGTCTAGACAAGGTAAGGGAGATGCAGGGTGTTTACAAATTATTTTCCCTTACCTAAAAACCTTTGAGTATGGACGTCATTGACTAGAACCATTGACACCGGACTAGGTAAGGGACATGCAGGGTGTTTATAAAATTATTTTCCCTTATCCAAAAATTTTTTGAGTGTTGACCGTTGACTCTTTAGTGTTGACTGTTTACTGTTTCGTTTTTACTATTTAGTGTTAACTATTCACTATTGACTGTTAACAAACAGCAATATTCCTAGCATTTCCTACTTACCAAGAGTCATCTACCGTGTTATTCAACTCATACGCTTTCATCTTCGGCTTTCTTCCCATTACCCTGGTGGTTTTTTTTGGCTTAAGTCGCTTCCGTGTGGTTAAAGCAACCTGGGTATGGATGACGTTGGCATCCCTATTTTTTTATGGTTATTGGAAAATTGCTTATCTGCCTCTGTTAATAATTTCAATTAGTGGTAACTATGTCATTGGTAAACAGATAGAGAAGCTAGTAATTCTGTTAGACGAAGGAAGTGGAGAGGATAATGCGGCTCCTGATAAACCCGATAAAATCTCAAGCCTAGTATCTACAGTAATTAGTTATAAACAGCAAACGAAACTGCTGCTTTGGATAGGTATTTGCTTTAACTTAGCGATTTTGGGCTATTTCAAATATGCTAATTTTTTCGTAGATTCATTAAACTATATTTTAGGCACAAGTATCACTATTCCACCAATCTTACTCCCCTTAGCAATTTCTTTTTATAGCTTTACCCAAATTGCCTATATTGTTGATGCTTATCGTGGGGAAACGAAAAAGTGTAGGTATAATTTTATGACCTATAGCCTGTTTGTGTCTTTCTTTCCCCAACTGATAGCCGGTCCAATTCTCCGTTACGATGAACTATTGCCCCAGTTTGAAAAGTTACGCAATAGCCTGTTTTCCTGGAAAAATATGGGAATGGGGCTGAGCCTCTTTATCCTAGGTTTAGGTAAAAAAGTTGCGATCGCAGATAATCTATCTCCCTGGGTAGCCACTATTTTTAACAATACTGACCAACTCAGCTTTGTAGAAGCCTGGGTTGGGGCATTGAGTTATACCTTTCAACTGTATTTCGATTTTTCCGGCTACTCTGACATGGCCATTGGCTTAGGATTAATCACAAATATCCGCCTACCGATTAACTTTAATTCACCCTACAAAGCGAGATCTATCAGTGACTTCTGGCGACGTTGGCACATTACCTTATCCAATTTTCTCCGGGATTACCTCTATATTCCTCTTGGTGGTAATCGTCGCGGTCGTCTACGTCAATATGGTAACTTATTAGCCACAATGCTTCTCGGAGGATTGTGGCATGGTGCTGGCTGGACATTTGTGATTTGGGGGGGACTCCATGGCTTATTTCTGGTAATTAATCATAGCTGGCGGCAAATGAAGCTATCGATGCCGAAAATTATAGCCTGGATCCTGACATTTTTAGCAGTGGTGAGTACGTGGGTATTGTTTCGGGCAACTAGTATTAGTGATGGTTTAGGAATATTACAGGCAATGGTAGGACTCAAGGGCGTTATCTTACCTACTACTTATCAAAATACCTTGGGTTGGTTAACCCCCTTAGGCATCCAATTTCAGGAGTGGCAAGAGATGAACGTTCTTCTGCCACCTATAGGTTTAGAAAAGACCTTTATGGTACTATTCGGACTAATCCTAGGGGTTACCTTTTTGCCTAATACCCAGCAAATCATGGAACACTTCAAGCCTAGCTGGTACTGGGCAACAGGTATTGGCTTAATCGCTACATTTTGCCTACTATCTCTTAACCGAGTTTCGGAATTTCTTTACTTCCAGTTTTAAAGGTGTGGGGAGATGGGGAGATGGGGAGATGGGGAGATGGGGAGAGGGGGAGATGGGGAGATGGGGAAGTGTGGGGCAGGGGCGCGGGGAGTCAGATCACCAACGGTTGTGGTTTCCAGGGCTTTGAAGGTGCAGATCCAGGTAACCCAAACTCTTCCCCCTGTTCCCTGTTCCCTCTGTTCCCTGTTCCCTGTTCCCTGTTCCCTGTTCCCTATTCCCTGCTCCCTGCTCCCTGCTCCCTGCTCCCTGCTCCCTGCTCCCTGCTCTTAACTAACCGCTGGAACAACTGATTCACTAGCTGTTACTGGTTTACTGGGTACTTTATTACTAAATGTAAGCCCCTGATCTCCACAATCAATGAAAATGGTATCCCCTTCGATAAACATATTTTCTAAAATCTTAGTAGCAATGGGATTTTCTAACTCCCGCTGAATTGCCCGCTTCAAGGGACGAGCACCATAGACGGGATCATATCCAGCGTCGGTCAGATAATCTTGAGCTTGCTCAGACATTGCCAGGGTAATCTTTTGCTCTGCCAACAGCCGCTCAATCCGTTTGAGTTGAATCCCGACAATTTTCCGCAATTCATCCTTGGTTAGGGTATGGAATATGATCACATCATCGACCCGGTTCACAAATTCTGGGCGAAAATGCGATCGCAAGGACTCTGTCACTCGTTTGCGCATTTCCTCATACTTGGAATCATCCCCAGCTACTCCCAAAATATGCTCACTACCAATATTGCTGGTCATGACAATAATGGTATTCCGGAAATCGACGGTTCTGCCTTGGGAGTCGGTAATTCGTCCGTCGTCAAGTACCTGTAACAAAATGTTAAATACATCCCGGTGTGCCTTTTCCACCTCATCGAGCAATACTACTGAGTAAGGACGCCTACGCACGGACTCTGACAGTTGTCCTCCTTCTTCATACCCTACATATCCTGGTGGGGCACCTACTAACCGAGAAACTGCGTGTTTTTCCATATACTCGGACATATCAATCCGCACCAAAGCTTCTTCGCTGTCAAACAGAAACTGTGCCAGTGCTCTAGCTAATTCGGTTTTACCGACCCCAGTTGGTCCCATAAACAAGAAGGAACCAATGGGACGCCCGGGATCTTTCATCCCTGCTCTAGCGCGACGAATGGCAGCAGATACAGCTGAAACGGCTTCTGTTTGCCCAATCACCCGTTTATGTAAATGTCCTTCCAGCTGTAATAACTTCTGGCGCTCTGATTCCAGCAATCGCTTCAGGGGAATTCCGGTCCATTTGGCCACAATTTCGGCAATATCGGATTCACTGACTTGTTCTCGCAACAGAGCACTACCTCCCGATTGGAGTTCCAGCATCATACTTTCTTTGGCTTCCCGGTCCCGCTGTAAAGCTTCTAATTTGCCATATTTTAGCTGGGCTGCCTTATTCAGGTCATAATTCCGTTCTGCCTGTTCCACTTGTACCCTTAAGTGTTCTTCTTCCTCTTTTAAGGCACTGATGTCTTGTAACAGTTGCTTTTCCGATTGCCATTGTTTATTGAGTTGTTCCTGTTTTCCCCGTAAAACCACAATTTCTTTTTCAATGCGCTCTAACCGTTCTTGGGCAGAACTATAGGTGGCGGTGGTGGCAGTGGTTCGCTTATCTTCCCCTTCTAGAGATAACTTTTCCATTTCCAGCTGCATCAGCCTGCGGTCAGTCGCTTCCAATTCTACTGGCTTGGAGGTAATTTCCATTTTGATTTTGGCTGCAGCCTCATCCACCAAATCAATGGCTTTATCGGGTAAAAATCGGTCACTAATGTAGCGCTGGGATAAGGTAGCTGCTGCTACCAAGGCTGAGTCGGTTATATTAACCCCGTGATGGACTTCATAGCGTTCTTTGAGTCCCCGCAAAATCGAAATGGTGTCTTCTACAGTTGGTTGCTTAACATAGACTTGCTGAAACCTACGTTCTAGAGCAGCATCCTTTTCAATATGCTTACGGTACTCATCAAGGGTAGTTGCTCCAATACAACGCAATTCTCCCCGAGCTAGCATTGGTTTGAGTAAATTCCCTGCATCCATAGTGCCACCGCTAGCACCAGCTCCGACTACGGTGTGCAATTCATCGATAAACAGGACAATTTGACCATCTGAGTGGGTCACTTCCCTGAGTACAGCTCTAAGTCGGTCTTCAAATTCCCCCCGATATTTAGCACCTGCAATCAAGCTGCCCATATCTAAGGAAATCAGCTGGCGGTTTTTCAGGGATTCTGGGACATCCCCATTCACAATTCGTTGGGCTAGTCCTTCTGCGATCGCAGTTTTTCCTACCCCTGGCTCTCCAATCAACACGGGGTTATTTTTGGACCGACGAGAGAGCACCTGAACCACCCGACGAATTTCTTCATCCCGACCAATCACTGGGTCAAGTTTTCCGGCTTGAGCGGCTTCGGTCAAATCCCGCCCGTATTTTTCCAAGGCTTCGTAACGGGATTCGGGATTTTGGTCTGTGACCTTTTGAGAGCCTCGGATGGCTTTAATGGCGGCTTCGAGCTTTGCCGCATCCTGGTTATAGGTTTTGAGCAAGCGGCGTCCTACCCGTTCATCCACCGCTAAAGCCAGTAACAGATGTTCTACTGCAATATAGTCATCCTGCAAAGCCTTGCGATAGGCTTCCGCATTATCGAGCATCACGTCTAAAGCACGACCCAGGTACAATTGGTCTAGGTTAGCGACCTTAGGTTGGCGGTTAGCAAAATTTTCCAGTTGTTGCTGAAACCGGTTAACATCAACAGTGATACGGGATAGAATTCGATTGGGTAGCCCATCTTGTTCCAACAATGCGATCGCAACGTGTTCGACTTCCAGCTGTTGATTTTTGCAGCGACGGGCGACATCTTGAGATTTAACAATCGCTTCCCAGGCTTTATCAGTAAACTTGTTGGCGTCAGTGGGCTGCATATCTTACAACAAATCTCGCTTTTTTACCATCTATGCTGTGGTTAGTATAGCAATCCCTTTTACCCTATATCCGGAAAGTCGGGTTTTAAATTGATCCACTATGGATTATGATCAATCAAAGGTTGATCAAAGATTGACGGTTAGGATTCCCATTCACGGTAGGGTTTCTGGATCAATCCCCATTGTTTTGAGATAATCCGCTAACCGTTGAGCTCGTTGATATTCCTGTTGTGCAATTTGCTCTGGTGTCAATAACCGATTTCCTTGGTAATCGTACCAGTATAACCACTCTCGTTGCCATCCCTCGTATATCCCTTGTTCTCGTCCAATTAACAAGCCTAGTTCTGGTATCTCTATCGGTTCACCGGATTGTCTGATATATTGCCCGTCTACCAAGCGATACACCTCCAACGGCTCATGCTTATCCCGTCGCCAATGGTGGGGATTATAAATGGTGTAATTGAGTACTCCTAGTTGAGCGTATTTTTCCAGCTTCTGGTCATACTCACCCCCTGGCGTTTGAGAAACGACTTCTAACACCCATTGGGGAACGATATAATTTTCTTCCCATAGGACATAGCTGAGCCTTCCCTTTGCACTCTTACGTCGCACTACCCCTAGACTTAGGAAACCATCAGGCACAATAGCCGGTTCTTTCGGTTTATAGTAAACTCCCATGTTTACCCCTAGGAACCAATCTTGGCGCTCTGACCACAGCGAAGAGAGTACTGCTCTTAATAGAGTGGGAATTAGGATTTGTAATTCATTATCCACAGGGGTATCGTCGGAATCTGGTAGCTCTTCTGCAGAGGGTAAATACTGCAATGGGTCATACTGTATCATATAGCATTTATCAAGTCTATGAGGTACTAATTATTGGATTTTAGGGAGCAGGGAGCAGGGAGCAGGGAGCAGTAAAAATATTTTTGGGAGTGTTAATCCCGGGTGCTATTATGGAGGGAGTGGTTAAACATCCTGTGTACCTCATGATTATGATAATTGCTAGAGTTAGTTTCCGAAGGGGATACTCACGATAAGAGGATTAATTTGCTCTGTAAGCTTTCGGTGTCATGCCGGTAAATTCTCGAAACTTTTTGCTCAAATGGCTGTGGCTGTTGAACCCACACTCTAAGGCAATGTCCACAATTAATCGGTCTTTTAGTTTCAACAACTGCTTCGCCCGTTCTACCCGTTGCTGAATCAAGTATTGGTAGGGAGACATGCCAATTGACTGCTTAAATAGACGGCTGAAATGGAATTGGCTCATGTCTAGCAATCGAGCTAATTCTGCTAGTTTAATATCTCGATCTAAATTTGTATCAATGTAATCTATAATTTGCTGTAGTTGACGCAGGGGTAAGCCACCCTGGTAAATTGGCAACTGAGGTTTGGTAGCTGCGTGTTGCCTCAGTAAATTCACTGCTAAGACGTTAGCCAGAGAATCTATGTAAAGTGTGCTGCCATTAGATTCCTGTTGAAGTTCAGTCAGTAGCATGATTGCGATCGCTTCAATCTGTGGATTGCGAGTCCGAAATTCAGGCAGTAATTCTAGCCGATCGGGATTCTGTTCAAGGGTTTGGCTAGCTACGCTTTGAATAAACTGAGATTTAAGCCGAATCTGCAAGTAATTATCATCACTGTCCCACCGAGCAAAAAACGGTGTCTTGGCAGGGGTAATGGACATGTCTCCTTTTTTATACAGCCCTGTGTATGTCTTGCCTGCCTGAATTTGCAGCAAGCGAACAGGACGAGGAGCAAGGGAGATAGAAAGGGTATGCTCATCATTGTAATGACAATTTCCCTCTCCAGCAGGATGTTGGAAGTGTTGGACTCGAATATTTTCCCAGCTTTGAGTTTGGCGAGACTTGTGGGATGAGCCATTGGTTTCAGGCTGTTGGATAGCAGGATTTTTCATTATCCAACTCCAGTGCGTCTAGTTCCGATTATAGTCAGCTTGGGGTGCTTTCCAGCAAAAACGTGAAAAGCGATCGCAAGATTGTGATAGTACCACAAGAACTAGACAGCTTAGCATCAATCGCCTTTCTAAGCTGTAAGGGTGATTGTTAAGCAGAAAGTATCAACAAGATGAATATACTTATTTTTGGTTCAACCGGTGGTACAGGTCGGCAGGTTGTGGAACAGGCCCTTGAGCAGGGACACAGGGTTACAGCATTTGCACGGAATCCCGCCAAGCTAGATATCAACCACGCAAATCTCAAGGTTGTTCAGGGGGATGTCATGGATGTCACTTCAGTGGAGAAGGCGGTCCAAGGTCAAGAAGCAGTGGTGTGTGTACTCGGAGCAGGTCAGAAGATGACAGGGACAATCCGGTCAGAGGGAACACAACAGATCATTCACGCCATGGAAAAAGCAGGAATCCGACGCTTTATCTGCCAATCAACCCTTGGAGCAGGAGATAGTTGGGAAAATCTGAACTTTTTCTGGAAGTATATCATGTTTGGATTCCTGTTACGACACGTGTTTGCTGATCATCAAAGGCAAGAGAACTATGTTCAGCAAAGCAGTCTAGACTGGACAATTGTTCGTCCTGGAGCCTTTGTAGATGGGAATCGCACTGGCAAATATCGACACGGTTTTCCAAGTAACGATAAGACATCAAAACTCAAAATTTCTCGTGCTGATGTCGCTGATTTCATATTGAAGCAACTGGCAGATGAAAAGTATATTCACCAGACACCAAGTTTGTCCTATTGAAGTAAGCATTCAGCTATCAGCTATCAGCTATCAGCTATCAGCTATAGCGCAAGTCAGAAGTTAGAAGTCAGAAGTCAAAAGTAAGCTATGACTGAGTTTCGGAGTTTAGGAATGTCAAACATCTGAATGCTTAATGAAATATCAGCCAAAAACTGACCGCTGACGGCTGACCGCTGACCGCTTAGATATTAAACACTTTCACAAAACACGAAAATTCCCAGGAGACTTTATGGTAACTGTTCACAACTTCCGCTTTTCTCTAATGCTGTTAACAGCAATCGGCAGTGGTCTGGCCGCTGGCATCTTCTTCGCCTTTTCGACCTTTGTGATGAAGGCTCTGGCTCAGCAACCACCAGCACAAGGTATTGCCACCATGCAATCGATCAATATCACTGTGATCAATCCCTGGTTTATGATGGCATTTCTGGGAACCGCTGCTGCTTGCACATTGCTAACTATTTCGTTACTGCTGCAGTGGCATCAACCAGG
This sequence comes from Moorena sp. SIO1F2, assembly GCF_010672755.1. NCBI lineage: Bacteria > Bacillati > Cyanobacteriota > Cyanophyceae > Coleofasciculales > Coleofasciculaceae > Moorena > Moorena sp. SIO1F2. The sequence continues at coordinate 17,292 of NZ_JAAHFV010000051.1, read as the reverse complement.
TGCTGTCTATTGGCTGGCGGGTACTCTGCTTTATCTGATTGGCACAATCGGCGTGACCTTCGCGTGCAATATCCCGCTTAATGATGCCCTCGCGATCGTCACGCCAGACAGTACTGAAGCTACAACCCTATGGGCAAGATTCCTGACGGATTGGACATTTTGGAATCACGTTCGGACGGTAGCAGCAGTTTTGGCAGCGATGCTGTTTACAATTTCCCTTTGCGTTCGCCCTTAGGCGGGCACGAAGTGCCATCGCAAAGGGCGATTTGGAATGACGGACCAAGCTACACTCATCCGATAGGGGAGTGTAGCTTGGTTTTTTATTGTCCTCAATATAAACAATCATGTAGCCTGCCAGGATAGATAATGGCATGTGCTTGGAAGTAGGGATGTTGCCAGGTAAGATGTCATTACCCCTGATTACTGACCAAGGTACCCCCTTGCGACTTGCTAGTATCTAGCGTCTAAAATAAAAGAAAGTAATCGATACTACAATTCCTCAAGAAACTTGACAGAACCAGAACCGCCAAAAAAATTAGTCATCAAAAGAATACCCTCAATTGAGCGCAAACCCCAAATCGCACTCAAGAGCGTTACTAATTCTGAGGGTGAAGTTTTCCAGTGCCAAGACCAGATTAGAGTAAAAGCACCTTGGGGAAGTAGAGCTACTGCCGAGATTACAGTCTTGTATCAGGATGAGAGTGGCAATCCTTGGGCGCAATATAAGCCAAATGAATCTGACCCAAAGTGGGATTGGGAGGGAGGCTGTATCCGTGCAGAGCGACTGAGAAAACCTTGAATCCTAGGTCTGTGACTGATTCGAGCTCTTATCTAGGATAAGGCTTGACCATCTTAGTCGCCCAATACACATGGAAAACCTCTGTGACTGCTCCAGCCCGTCGAATCGGCACTGTCCCTATTTCCTGCATATCCTGAAAATAAGCTCGATAGCTATCTGTCAACTCTTGAAATCGCTCCAGAGTAACGTATAGTCCATCTTTACCCAACCATTGCTCCGGCTGGAACCAGACCATAAAACCACGCATATCCTCTCCCAAGCAGGTAATTGGTGTAGAGGTCAGGGGAGTAATCGCCATCCCTACGATCCCACTGATATAATACCCATTACTAAAGACAAAGCTAGACTTTTGTAATGCTTCACTTAGGACAGGAGACTGAGCAAATCCTTGTCGCAGTTGCTGAATATCAATCAGTTCTGTAGAGGGGTCATCCTTGGGAGAGACAAAACCCCCCAGTAAAGCATAGTGACCGGATTTTTGTAGTGTTCCTGTAGTGATATGTAGCAGCACAAACAATAATAGGCTAGCTATTGCTATGGCTGAACCCTTTAGCCATCGGTTTACCCAACGGCGCGATGACAGGAAGTGCCCGCCGTTGGGCGATCGCACTTTGTGCCCGCCTAAGGGCGAACGCATTTGCCACTGTTGCGCCTGTTGCCCTAGTAGTAAGGTTATCCCCCAAAATCCTGGCATCGGCCAAGTGGGCAAAATTTGGTGATATCCTGCTAAGAGGGTAAAGCCTAGAACTAGGGGTAGGGATACCCATAGGATCAATCTTGACTCCAATGTTGATGTCTTGCTATACCCGGTAAATTGAGCAAGTAGCGATCGCAAACTCACCCACCACATCGGCAATGCCATCGTAGGGAAAAGATAAGCTATCCCAGATAAAACTATCACTAATACATTTAGCCAATTGTAGCCCTGCTGAGGTACCTCTGGCTCTGGTTTAAAACGGGTGGATAAATGGAAAGTAAACGATATCCAATCATGCTGTATATTCCAGTACCAAATTGGAAAAATAGTTATGATAAATAACATTAAACCTAGCCATGCCCAAGGTGACAACAATGCACAACGATGACGTGGACTCGTTAAGCAAAAACCAACTAATCCTAATCCCAAAACAAAGCCATGATATTTACCTAGACAAGCTAAACCTACTAAAATACCTAGGAGTGCTAACCGATAGCTAGGTCGGTATGAATCATAAATAGGGGTTAGGGTGTGGGGGTTAGGGTGTGGAGTATTGTAATATAAACTATTGGGTTGACTAGAGAATTTTTTCCTTGAATGTTTCCCTCTTAGGGGAAAAAATTCGTAAGCAGCACATAACAAACTAGCTGACCAGAAAAATATCAGGGGACTATCGGGTAAGCTAAGCACACCAAAGCCAATTTGAAAAATCGGAATAATGGTAGCGATCGCTAACGTCAATCGAGCTGCTTTGGTGTTAAATAGATGAGTGCTAGTCAGATACAGTAGCAATAGGCTACCTGTATACAAAATCAGGGCACCCAGACGAATAGTGAATTGGGAAACCTCTCCCGTTATCCAAGTCCCAAAGCCAGTAGTCAGGGCAACTAAAACTGGGTGATCAAAATAACTCCAGTCTAGATGCAGGCTATAGACATAGTAATAGGCTTCATCAATACCAGGGTAAAGCCAGAAAGCAATGATACACCGAAACAGTAGCCCCCCTAGCAGCCAACCAAGTACAAATTGATGTTGAGACAACCTTTTCAGGGCGTTATGCATCATATATAGCAGTTTTCAATGGGGTGAGTTACAAATTACTGGCTTTTAGGGAGCAGGAATCCCCCGTAACCCCCCGCGCGTAAGGCAGGGCTGTTTCATTGTAAGCATTCAGCGGTCAGCGGTCAGCGGTCAGCGGTCAGCGGTCAGTGGTCAGCGGTCAGTGGTCAGTGGTCAGCTTATTTTATTCAAAGGTGCGCTTGACCTTGGCGAATTTAATTCGCCACGGGTCGCACCTAAAAGCACCGATTGCGCTACGGGCACGCTGCGCGAACAGTAGCGTGCCCGTAGCCCATTAGCTGATATAGCAAAAGTCAAAAGTCAGAAGTCAGAAGTCAGAAGTCAAACTCTTGCGCTTACTTAGGTTTGAGACTTTTGTCATGTCCGCGCCTGCCCTGGCGACTGCTATAGCTGATAACTGATAGCTGAATGCTTAGGTTTGATGCTCGTCAAAGATAGATAGGGAGATAGCAACTGTGTATAAGTGTTAATCCAAATCTAAATCCGTTACTGCTCCGACACTACTGGAAGAGACTAAGGTGGCATACTTTGCCAATACCCCTGTGGTATAACGGGGCTTGGGTGCTTGCCAACTAGCACGGCGTTGCTCTAATTCTTGATCGGACACATTTAGTTGTAAGGAACGCTGATGGGCATCAATGGTAATCATATCCCCTTCCTGGACTAATGCGATCGCACCTCCAACCGCTGCTTCTGGTGCGACATGACCGACTACCATGCCATAAGTACCTCCAGAAAATCGTCCATCGGTAATTAATCCGACCGAATCACCTAACCCAGCACCAATAATGGCTGATGTGGGAGCCAGCATTTCCCGCATGCCTGGGCCACCCTTTGGTCCTTCATAGCGCACCACAATCACATCACCAGAGTTGATTTTACCGGCCAGAATCGCATCTAAGCAGGCTTCCTCGGATTCAAATACTCGTGCTGGACCGGTGATTTGAGGATTTTTTACCCCAGTAATCTTTGCTACTGACCCTTCTGTGGCTAGATTGCCTTTCAGAATCGCTAAGTGTCCTTGAGCATACACAGGATTATCCCAAGGACGAATTACATCTTGGTCAGCAGGGGGTTGATCAGGTACATCTGCTAACACTTCCGCTATAGTTTGGCCGGAAATGGTCAAAGCATCCCCATGGAGCAAATCATGGACCAACAGCATTTTCATCACTTGGGGAATCCCCCCGGCGCGGTGCAAATTGACAGTGACATAGCGACCACTGGGTTTGAGGTCACACAGGACTGGTACTTTAGCCCGGATGGTTTCAAAGTCATCAATGGATAAGGCTACTCCAGCAGCATGGGCGATCCCTAACAGATGCAAGACGGAGTTGGTGGAACCACCTACTGCCATAATTACTGCGATCGCATTCTCAAAAGCCTTTCGTGTTAGAATATGCCTAGGTAGTATTTGCTGGCGAATTGCTTCGACTAACACAAAAGCAGATTTCTCAGCACTATCGGCTTTTTCAACATCTTCCGCCGCCATGGTAGAAGAATAGGGCAAACTCATCCCCATTGCCTCAAAAGCAGAGGACATAGTATTAGCGGTAAACATGCCGCCACAGGAACCAGCACCAGGGCAAGCGTTGAGTTCCACCGCCTTGAGTTTAGCGTCATCAATCTTGCCAGCACTGTGTTTCCCAACCGCTTCAAAGGCACTAACTACCGTTAAATCTTCACCATCTAGATGTCCAGGTTTAATCGTGCCACCATAAACGAAAATTGCTGGGATATTCATCCTGGCAATGGCAATCATCGCCCCTGGCATATTCTTATCGCAGCCGCCAATGGCCAAAACTCCATCCATACTTTGGCCATTACAAGCGGTCTCAATGGAATCTGCAATTACTTCCCGGGATACCAGGGAATATTTCATCCCTTCCGTTCCCATGGAAATCCCGTCACTAATCGTAATTGTACCAAACATTTGAGCCATAGCACCAGCAGTTGTCAATCCCGCCTCTGCTCGTTTGGCCAAATCATTTAACCCCAAATTGCACGGAGTAATAGTGCTGTAGCCATTAGCAAGACCAACAATGGGCTTAGTAAAATCGTCATCAGTGAAACCAACAGCCCTCAGCATGGCTCGGTTAGGCGCTCGCTGAACACCTTGGGTAACCACTTGGCTTCTCAAATTCTCCGGCATGGATATGTTCCCCTCAAAGGTTAGAGTCTCTACCAGAGATTTTAGATTTAGCCATGAAATTTAGCCATAATATCAACTCTGGTTGAATACCCATCATCGGAAGTGTGGCAAGTTTGAGGAGTGTGGGAAGTGTGGGAAGTTTGGGAAGTTTGGGGAGATGGGGAGATTTTTATTAAGGGTATGACAACCGGATTTAGCTAGATTAGCTAAGGGAGTGCAGTTTCCTCGACTGGACGTACAATTGCTGATGTCTTACTTTGCTCTGGCTTAAAGATGGCATCAAGTGCCTCTTCTAGATTTTGAGCCATAATAATCTGGTTTTGATAAACCACAATAACTCGCACTAATGTTGGCAGACTATGTTGCTCAGCTTCTAAATACAATGGCTCAACATACAGTAGCGATTGCTCGATGGGAATAACCAAAAGATTCCCCTGAACTGCTCTTGACCCCTTTTGATTCCATAAGGAAATTTGTTGAGAGATGACTGGATCTTGATTAATCAGAGCTTCAATTTGCTCTGGTCCATAGATGAGTTGTTGCTTGGGAAACTGATACAGGAGTAACTTGCCATATTGATCCCCATCAGAGCGACCAGCTAGCCAACCAATTAAATTATTACGACCTGTAGGTGTATAGGGGTGGAGCAAGATAAATTCTTCTGATTTCTCCTTGGGGAGTTTCATGATAATGTAGTAGGGTTCCACTGGTTGAGATTTACCAGCATAAATTTCCTGGGGAATCCGCCACAAATCCTCTTGGTTGTAAAAGACCTGGGGGTCAGTCATGTGATATGCTAGCAAGCGCTCGGATTGGATATTAAATAGATCAATGGGGTAGCGCAGATGAGTCCGCAGGTTGGTGGGCATCTGATCCAGTGACTTGAAGAAATTTGGTAAAATCTTACTCCAAGTTTGAATAATCGGGTCTTTTGGGTCAGCTATGTAGAAACTAACATCGCCATTGTAGGCATCAATAACCACTTTTACGGAGTTACGGATGTAGTTAAACTGGTTGTCACCTGGGTCGGCATAGGGGTAGCGATCGCTTGTGGTGTAGCCATCCACAATCCAGTAGAGATAATTCTTAGTGACCCCTGACTCAGCTTGAGAAGTATCAGCAATTACCAGGTAGGGGTCAGCGTCATAGCGTAAGAAGGGAGCGATCTCTTGAATCCGTTGCCGAATATTACGGCGAAACAGTAACCGTGTTTCGGGTGTGAAATTCCCAGTCAGTACCATCTGCCAGTCTTTGAGATACTGGGCAAACACTAACCGCCGCCAAAAGGAGTTTAGGGCAATACCACCAGTGCCATCGTAGGTGTTGTAAACGTTGTCGTCTCCACTGGGATAGTCTAATTCCTGAGTTTTGGTGGAGGTCATGATATAGTTATTGGTCAGTTCTCCATAGTAAATCCGGGGTTGACCAATGGGGATACTATCACGAATCTCTGGAGAGGATGTATATAAGCTTCCTTTGAACCCTTCACCTCCACCAGAACCGATGTCTTTAATAAAGTAGTATGGCAGTCCTCCCTCTCCTACCTGATTCACAGCAGAGAGGGTAAAGCCATAGCCATGGGTATAGACTAAGTGTTTGTTAACCCAAGTTTGTGCTTGTTTGGGCACAGCATCATAGTCTAATTCCCTTGGAGCAATGAGTACTTGTTGTTTGTGAGTTTTTGTATTTAGTTTGAGGTTAGCAGGTTTAAAGTTAGCAGGTTTAAGGTTATTTTGTTGTTTGGTTGAAGGTTTAAAGTTAGCAGGTTTAAAGTTAGCAGGTTTAAAGTTAGCAGGTTTAAAGTTAGCAGGTTTAAAGTTAGCAGGTTTAAAGTTAGCAGGTTTAAAGTTAGCAGGTTTAAAGTTAGCAGGTTTAAAGTTAGCAGGTTGAAGGGGGTTTTTTGAACTTTCAACCTTCAACTTGCCAACATTCAACCAGTCAAGATTCAACCAGTCAAGATTCAACCTGGCAACATTCAACCTGCCAACATTCAACCTATCAACATTCAACTTGCTAACATTCAACTTCTCATCAACCTTCAACTTGCCAACATTCAACCAGTCAAGATTCAACCAGTCAACATTCAACCAGTCAAGATTCAACCTGTCAACATTCAACCTGTCAACATTCAACTTGCTAACATTCAACTTCTCATCAACCTTCAACTTGCCAACCTTCAACTTTTCAACATTAAACCCAGCCTTCAACCCAGCCTTCAACCCAGCCTTTAACTGGTTTGGATTAACTTTAATGGTGTAGCGATCAAAATTGGCGTCGGGAAATTTGTAGTAAAGTCTCAGTTGTTGGAGCTGACGATTACTTTGTAATAAGGGGCGGGTATCCCACAGGGGAATGTTGTCGATGGTTAGGTGATTTTTTTCTAGATCGGTGCTGGTCAGATTACCTTGGGGGTTAAAGGTTTCAACTTCAACACTATCGAGGTCAAAGGCTGCTCTGGTCAGGGCAATAGTCCGAGCAATATAGGGTCGTTCTAAGGCTAACTCGTTGGGTTCGACTTTAAACCGTTGCACTGCTGCGGGTAAGATTACCCCAGCAATTCCCCATATCCCTAGGTATAAGCCGAGTATCCACAATGCTATTGGTATTTTGGTGGGCAGACGGCGTATCCAGACAATTGACCTCAAGAGTAACAACAGTGCGATCGCAAAGGCCAGAATGCTCAATCCTGTATTAAAGGGCAACTTGACTGAGACATTGGTATAGCTTGCACCGTAAGCCACACCACGGGTTGAATACAGTAAATTGTACCGGGAAAACCAATAGTGGAAGGCTGTGATTGCCGACACAGCAGACCCAAGGCCATATAGGTGCCGTAGTTGGTTTTGGGAAAATCCTGGAAATTTACCATCTGAGAGGCTATTGCCTGAGGTTAAGTAAATTAGCCATACCGCAACTAGACCAAAGAGAAATAATCCCCCTAGCCAAAAATCCAATAGTTGCCATACCGGTACGCCAAATACGTAGAAGCCGATATCCTGTCTAAATAGTGGCTCGGTAGTGTTAAAGGCAGTGGGATAGAAATACTCTAAAATTCTGCCCCATTGTTCTGAGATCACCATCGCCCAGGAAAAACTTAGTGCTAGGGCGATCACTCTTAACCACAACTGAGTATTCACCATTAGCCCTACCATCACTGCCGATATCATCCCCAGCTGCCAAACTAGATGGCTTCTGGATTCCGATAAAAATAGCTTTCCGAGAGATACCCAACCCAAGGGTGACGGTAGGGGGGGGGTCGCTTCACTCAGAAAGGTGGCTGACAAGGTTTCCCGATTGAAATGCCAAACAGAAAAGGCCATTTTTCCGTAGTACAACAGCACCACCCCAACTAATACACTGAGTGCTAGGGCAAATGGCAAAAGCGATCGCAATCTGAAGGCTGGGCGTTTTCTAGAAAATTTTCCTCTTGGTCTGACTCCCGATCTCACTATTGGGGAGGGTGAGTTTAACTGTGTTTGGTTAAGGGTTAAAGATGAAGAGTCAAGAGTTTTAAACCCTTTTAGCCAGGTAATCTCGAGGTCTGCTAAATTTTTCGGATGCTTGAATTGGTTGGCTAAGGATAAATTCGTCACCAAAAACCCCAATGATAGGATAAATACAATTACCCACAAACTCAGCTGGGTCTGCAAACGCAGCACGAAAGCGGATAGATAATCCACTTCCGTGAACCATAAAATTTCTGCTACCAGGTGAGATAGCAAATTCCAAGCTATCGATAAACCTAGTAGCCCAGTAACCCAGCGCAAGAGTTTGGTCATTGGTCTTTAGTTTTGAGTCATTACCAGGATAGCGTGGTTCCTCAAAAACCCAAGACTTTACGGACCTGGTGGGCAAAGTTCTGTTATCTATAATACTGATTTGAACCAAACTGTTTTTGCCCACCCTACAAGCTACAAGCTGCTAAATTGCTTGCTTGCCAGTATCCAAATTAAACAGCATTTGTAACGATTCCATCGCCAGGCGTCGGGTTTCAATATCTTGCTGTGCTCGTAATTGCACCATCGGGTCATGAAGGATTTTGTTAACAATCCCTCTGGTTAAGGCTTCGATTACTTCTTGATGTTTTTCGGCAAATTCTGACCCAAGACGGGATAGAGCTTTCTCTAGCTCTTGCTCACGGATGGTTTCGACCTTGCTGCGCAAGCTACTAATGGTAGAAACGGTTTCTAGGGAACGCCACCAGATGTCAAAGGCTTCCACTTCTTCGTATAAGAGTTCTTCTGCTTCCATGGCCATCTTACGACGGCTTTCCTGATTCTGTGCTACCACTGCTTTTAAGTCATCCACGTTGAAGGAGTGGACAGTCTCTAGCTCATCAACATCCGCTGCCACATTACGAGGCACAGAAATATCAATTAGCATTAATGATTGGCTAGTCTGCAACACTCCTTCTAAATTCGACCGAGTCAGCAGTGGTTCGGTGGCACCGGTGCTAGTAAATACGATATCTGACTGAGCAACCACTGTCATCATATCTGACAACGAATCCAGTTTTAGATCCGCTTTGGGAAACGCTTTTGCTAACTCTTCAGCCCGTTTGGTGGAACGATTCAGAATTGAGATATCTACGGCACCTTTGGCCAGCAGATGTTTCACCAGCAAGCGCGACATCTTGCCAGCACCGATAATTGCTATTTTATAGGGGGTCAAAGAGGTGCCATAAAGGGTCTCTACCTTCTGCTGAGCTAACTCTACCGCTGCTGAGCTAATGGAGACCGCCCCTGTTCCAATACTGGTTTCCGTGCGAACTCGCTTACCGGCTGTAATTGCTTGTTTAAACAATCGATTCAGTAGACGTCCGATTCCCTTGTGTTGCTGACCAAGTTTGTGGGTGGTTTTGACCTGAGCTAGAATTTGCCCTTCTCCTAACACTAGGCTATCTAGACCTCCAGCAACCCGCATTAAGTGCATGACTGCATCTTGATACAACAGAATAAATAGGTGGGGGCGCAACTTGGCTAGAGGAATGCCAGCTTTTTCTGTGAGAAACTGGCACAATTCTCGAATTCCTGCATCAGTTTCGGTGGTGACTATATAAACTTCCAACCGATTACAAGTACTCAGTATCGCTACCTCTTCTATATGAGGATAGCTACATAAGTGGGGCATCACAGTCTCTAACTGGGCTTCTGGAATGCTCAGTTTTTCTCTGACTTCAACCGGTGCTGTCTTGTGGCTCAGACCTACTACGGCAATGTTCATGGTTTTGATGGGAATGTTTTGATAGGAGTAGGGAATAGGGAATAGGGAATAGGGAACAGGGAAAAAATATTGTGTACTTTATTAGTTTGAAAACCGTTATATTAGTAATTCTTTATCGGTTTGTTGGTACAAATGTTTTCTACAAATGTTTTCTACAAATGTTTACTACAAATCCTTCCTAAGACGAACTTGAAGGAAGGGTTAAACTAGGTTTTAAACCTTCCTTCAAGCTTGAACTACTGTTGCAGTTAGGGCGTGTTTTCAAAGTTTTCCGCAAGATTATGATCCCCCCCAGCCCCCCTTAAAAAAGGGGGGAGCCATACTCAAAGTCCCCCTTTTTTAAGGGGGATAATGGGGGATCTCCGAGGCAAGAAGACACGCCCTAGGCGCTACAGGGGTAAGGATTCGGCTGATAGCTGATAGCTGATAGCTTACCTACAAGGTTACAACCCTCTTCCTAAGAGTTAGCTCAATTGGATATACTTGGGCTGTTCAAACATATGGACGGTGTCCACAAATCGAGCGGTCTTGGACTGACTGGAAATAACTAGGCTTTGAGTCCGTGCTCCACCTTGGAAGAACCGAACCCCTTCCATCAGGGTTCCTGGGGTGATACCACAAGCAGCAAACAGTACGGTCTCACCAGAGGCTAGTTCCTGAGCATTGTAAACCTTATCGGGATCGGTAATACCCATTTCGTTGAGCCGGGCAATGTTGCTTTCCTTGCTCTCCCCAATCAAACCAGTTTTCACGATGGCAGGATCGTAGATCAGCTGACCTTGGAAGTGTCCCCCTAAGGCACGCATTGCTGCTGCTGAGATTACCCCTTCCGGTGCAGCACCGATTCCCATCAAGGCATGGATATTGGTACCAGAAAAGGCACAGGAGATGGCGGCGGAAACGTCACCGTCACTAATCAGTCGCACCCGAGCACCAGCTCCCCGGATTTCCTGGATCAAGTCCTTGTGACGGGAACGGTCCATCACAACCACCACTAGTTCTTCAATGGAGCGCTCTAGACAATCGGAGAGGATTTGCAGATTTTCCGTTGCGGACTTGTTGATATCCACATGATTCAATGCTTGGGGTGGTGCTGCCAGCTTCTTCATGTAAAAGTCAGGAGCAGCAAATAGACCGCCTTTCTCGGAAATAGCTAGCACTGCCATTGAACCGTTTTGGCCATAGGCAACTAGGTTGGTGCCTTCGCAGGGGTCAACCGCAATATCAATTTCGATCAGCTCACTTGGGTTACAGAAGTCGGCAGCATTCTCTTGGGTGCAAATCCCAACTTCTTCACCAATGTAGAGCATGGGAGCATCATCCCGCTCCCCTTCTCCAATTACAATGCGACCCCGCATATAGATCTTGTTCATCCGCTCCCGCATGGCTTCTACAGCCACTTGGTCAGCAGTGTTTTTCTCCCCTTTACCCATCCATTTGGCGGATGCGATCGCAGCTTTCTCTACGACTTCTATAATTTCTAAGCCTAGTGTATTTTCCAAAGCGCCCGTTCTCCCAAAAGCTTGATGAGCTTATTTTCTTAATTATTTGTTTACAGTCTTTAAGTCTATCAGAGCGTGGGTTCTCGTAGAAGGGAACAGGGAATCGGGAATCGGGAATCGGGAATCGGGAATCGGGAATCGGGAATCGGGATCGGGAATCGGGAATCGGGAATCGGGAATCGGGAACAGTGACTGAAACCCTTTTCCCTCCTTAGTTTCAAATTCCCCCCTTATTAAGGGGGGTTAGGGGGGATCACCCACACTGCCTATTTCTTGTTTGCCCCCTAAATCCCCCAATTCTGGGGGACTTTGATATCATTACTACCCAAAATTTTGGGGTTAGGGGGGATCACCCATCCTGCTTCTTAAACCAAGGACCCACCACCTGGATCAATCTAGTCAGCGCTCCCACTAACACTGCGATCGCTAAAATCATTTCCGCTGGACTGTCCCCATCCTTGAGCCAGATTGCAGGATTGTCCATTAGGGGCTGTGGTTGTTCGACTAATGCTATGGTGTCAACTCCTTGATTATCAACGACTTGCTCTTTGAGGTCATTCATGGTATTGCTTCGATTACCTAACTGAATCCATGGTGACCTGGGGGTAGTGTCTACAAGCAACAGCTAGTTGAGGGTAGCTACAACCACCGTGTATCAAGGCTAAACTAGTTGAGGGTAGCTTCTGCAATTTTGGGAAAACCTACCCTAACCCTCAAGTTTTTTTTCCTTGCCCATCCCCCAATAGCATGCCCAGACGTACTTTAGGTCCTACTGTTCAAAAAAGAGCACTACGTCTATTTAAAGCATTAGTTTCTTTTGCCCAAGACATCGCTAATCAGGGGAATCCCGATATTAAATTCCGTTGGATAGAGAAAACCTCAACTAATCCAAAACTAGTAATTGAAACTCAGACCAGATATTTAATCCAACTCACCAAGAACGATAACTATCCAGGTACTCTCAGCAAGCATCAAGTGGTGGAAGCGTTGCAGCGGATGGAAGACTTCTTAGGAATTTTAGAAGACAACCGTGTCAAGAAGAAGGGAACAGAAGAAAGGCATTTTACCCTGACACTCTACGCTCCAGACCTAGCCACAAACCTAGAAATATTTAATCAACAGTGGGACAGTAAGCGACCAGATAAATCCAAACAGCAAGAACAAGCAACTGCTACTCCTGCCAAAACCTGCCAATCCCTTCGTCCTAAGCCAGGGGTTCCTTTCCAAGCCCCACCCCTACCAGCTTACTTTATCCAGCGCCCAGAAGTAAGCCAATCCTTGAAGCAATCCTTACTGTCAGAGCAGACCGCTAAGACCGGCACTCTGGTGGTTAGCGCTATTTATGGTTTAGGAGGGATTGGTAAATCTACCTTGGCTGCTGCTATTGCCCATGATCCACAGGTACAGACTCATTTTACCGATGGTATTCTGTGGGCAACCTTGGGTCAGCAGCCAGATTTGCTGTCTTTCCTCAGTAGTTGGATCCAAGCACTGGGCGACCATGACTATAAACCCACTAATACTAATGCTGCTTCTAGACATTTACAAACCTTGCTGTTTGACAAGGCTACGTTGCTAGTAGTAGATGACGCTTGGAACCCAGACCATGTGGAACCGTTTCGGATTGGTGGTGCTAAGTGCCGGGTCTTAGTGACCACTCGTGAAGCTCAAATTGTGGGAGTGACTCGCTATGATTTAGATGTGATGAATCCCTCACAAGCCTTAGCCTTACTGGAAGAGTATGGGGGTTCTAAACTCAAGGGGTCAGACCGCAAACAAGCCCAAGCCCTAGCCACAACAGTGGGCTACTTACCCCTAGCCCTGGAGTTAGCCGCAGCACAAATAGCAGATGGTATTTCCTGGCAGGAGTTACTGACTGACCTACAAACGGAAATTGCCCGGTTGGAAACCTTAGATTTACCAGGTGCCCAAGAGGTTGATCAAAAGCGACGCAAGCACTACAGCCTAGTGGCATCCTTTAATCTCAGTCTAGGACGACTACCACCGGCAAAATTTCAGCAGTTTGCCTGGTTGGGTGTGTTGCCAGAAGATGTCTCGATTACTCCGGCTTTAGGCACAACCTTGTGGGATGTTAGTGCTAGGGAAGCCAGAAGGACTTTACAGTATTTTAAGTCAAAGGCTCTACTGCTCTCTGGTAAATCCACTAATGGCAGTCCCACCTATCAGCTCCATGACTTAGTTCATGACATGGCGCGTCGGTTGCTAACGGCTCAAGCCGCTACAGGGGGGGAGGGTAGCTTACCAGGTTTGGGATTAACCTGGCCCCAAGCCCATGGTCAACTCCTAGAGCGCTATCGCAAAAAAAACCAAAACGGGTTATGGCACACCTTACCAGACGATGGCTATAGTCACAGTTATCTGACCTGGCATTTAGAAAAAGCGGGTTGGGTAGAGGACGTACACCAACTGCTCCAGGAAGAAACAGAGGCTGGACGCAATGGTTGGTATGAAACCTGTGAACGCTTGGATAAACTGGGGGGCTTTGTCAAAGATCTAGCCAAGGCTTGGCAGTTAGCAGAAGAGGCTTTTTGCTCTTCACCAACTCGTTCCATTAGTTTGCAGTGCCGTTATGCCTTGATGGTGTCTTCTCTGAGTAGTTTCCTTGGGCATATTCCAGGAGAGTTGATGGCAGCCCTGGTAGAGAAAAAGATCTGGACTCCAGTTCAGGCTTTGGCTTACCTTCAACAAATACAATATGCTACTCATCGAGCAGAAGCACTAAAACAGCTAGCCCCAAAGTTACCGGAAACATTACTCTCAGAAGCCCTCAAAATCGCACGGGCAATTATTGATCAGTCGGATCGAGCCAGAGCTCTAAGTGGACTAGCACCATGTTTGCCGGAAATTTTACCAGAAGCCCTAGAAGTAGCACGAGCCATTACCGATAAATCAGACCGAGCCTATGTCCTGATTCGACTAGCACCACAATTGCCCGAAACTATACCAGAAGCCCTAGAAGCTGCACGAGCCATTACCGATAAATTAGACCGAGTCTATCGCCTGAGTGAACTAGCACCACAGTTGCCGGAAATCTTACCAGAAGCCCTAGATGCAGCACGAGCCATTACCGATGAGATAGACCGAGCCAATGCCCTGAGTGAACTAGCACCACAGTTGCCGGAAATCCTACCAGAAGCTCTGGAAGCGGCACGGGCAACCAATCAGTCAGACCGAGCCAGAGCCTTGAGTAGATTAGCACGGCATTTGCCAGAAATCCTACCAGAAGTGATAGAGGCAGCACAAGCTACCGATGAGTCGAGCCGAGCCATAGCTTTGAGTGAACTAGCACCAAATTTTCCGGAAATCTTACCAGAAGCTCTAAAAGCGACACGAGCCATTACCAGTAAGTTCAGCCGAGGCTATGGCCTGAGGGAACTAGCACCACAGTTGCCGGAAATGTTGCTCCCACAAGCCCTAGAAGCGGCACAGGCCATTACCGATAACAAAGAGCGAGCTATATTACTGAGTAAACTAGCACCACAGTTGGGGGAAACACTACTCTCACAAGCCCTAGAAGTGGCACGGGCTATTACCGATAACACAGATCGAGCCAATGCCTTGAATGAAATAGGAGCACAGTTGTCGGAAATTTTACCAGAAGCCCTAGACGCAGCACGAGCCATTATCAATGATCACAGTCGAGCCAGAGCACTTAGTGAACTAGCGCCAAAAATACCGGAAATCTTACCAGAAGCCCTCGAAGAGGCACGAGCCATTACCCATGATCACAGTCGAGCCACAGCCCTGATAAGGCTAACACCACAGTTGCCTCAAATCTTACCAGAAGCCCTAGATGCAGCACGAGCCATTACCGATGAGTGGAGCCAAGCCCATGCCTTGAGTGAACTAGCACCACAGTTGCCTCAAATCTTACCAGAAGCCCTAGATGCAGCACGAGCCATTACCGATGAGTGGAGCCGAGCCAATACCTTGTGTGAACTAGCACCACATTTCCCGGAAATCCTACCAGAAGCCCTAGATGCAGCACGAGCACTTACCAATAAGTTTATGCGAGCCATAGTCTTGAGTAAACTAGCACCACATTTACCGGAAACCCTTCTCCCAGAAGTCCTAGAAACATCACGGGCAATTCAGTCTGAGTATTACCGAGCCGAAGCGTTCAGTGGACTAATCAAAAATCCCCACTTTTCCCTCCAAGAGGACGTTTCCCTTTGGCAAGAATTTCTTCACACCTTGGCTTGTCACGATCGCCAAGACTTCTTAATAGACCTAGTTAATCTCAGTCCAACTATTATCTCGTTGGGAGGCAAGGAAGCTCTGGCTGCAATTGTTGAATCGATACAGGATGTCAGTCGGTGGTGGGCATAGAGTGGAATGAAAAAGCTTTCCAAACAACTATTTTAGCAATTATTTATCTATTGTTTGTGTAACCATCATTACACCCATTGCTAGCTAGTATTTTAAAACAAATAATCAAACCAAATACTGATTTATAAGAACACAAAAAATTATCCTATTTCTTTCCTTTTTCTTAATTTAAACTATCCCCTAACCATGGTATATCCTTAAATAGGATTCAACAACATAGGATTAACCAACAATGCTCGATTTTCTCAATCCCATCCTAGGACGCAAGCCAGAACAGATGAAAGCCAATGTGGAAATTTACACCTGGCAAGCGTGCCCCTTCTGTATCCGAGCGAAGCTATTGCTATGGTGGAAAGGGGTTGACTACACCGAGTATAAAATCGATGGGGACGACAATGCCAGAAACCAGATGGCGGAACGAGCCAACGGAGGCCGAACGGTACCCCAAATTTTTATCAATGACCAACACATTGGCGGTTGCGATGAGTTGTATGATTTAGACGGTAAGGGACAATTAGAGTCTTTGTTAACTCAGGCAGCTAGCTAATGGGAATCGGGAATCGGGAATCGGGAATCGGGAATCGGGAATCGGGAATCGGAAATCGGGAAGAGAGGGCGTTGCTGATTATGGGTATGATTTTGCCCCCCTAGGGAGTGTTTTCAAAGTTTTCCGCAAGATTATGATCCCCCCCAGCCCCCCTTAAAAAAAGGGGGGAGCCATACTCAAAGTCCCCCTTTTTTAAGGGGGATTTAGGGGGATCTCCGATGTTTCCTGTTCCCTACCTTTAAAGTTAACTTTTTAACTTAGTGCAAGATCGGAATAGAAGAGTTAAGGTTGAACGGTTAAGCTTTCAGGGTGAATAACAATAGTGAAACGTTTAGTTATTACTGCTTTAGTCTTCGTGATCATGCTGGGAGTAGTAGCATTCCCTGCTGCTGCTACGGTCAAGCGTTATCAAATTAGTGAATCGCCTAATGTTGATCTGTCTTTAGATGGCCCTGCCTTTGACTTGGGTGGTGGTCCTGATGTGGATCAAGCGATCCAGTGGATGATTAACCAAGTTAGGGATTGCAGCAAATGCGATCGCACAGTTGATGTAGTAGTAATCCGGTCTTTTGGTGACGATGGCTACAATGAACCGATCTATGACATGAACGGGGAATAATTAGTTTTGGGGAATCGGGAATCGGGAATCGGGAATCGGGAGTAGGGAACAGGGAACAGGGAACAGGGAATAGGCAACAGGGAATAGTAGGAAAGATATTCGAGTAGTTTTTGGTGTTATGATTAAGTAGTATTAGTTTTCGTGATATATCTAGTTTACTAATCAAAAAATACACCATAAAATGGTTACAATAAATCCAATATTTATGGATTTCAATTAATAATTGAAATTTTAAAATAGTAATAAACAATTAACCCTTAATCCTGATCTCCCCATCTCCCCATCTCCCCATCTCCCCATCTCCCCATCTCCCCATCTCCCCA